>NZ_JASJSU010000014.1:35963-66883 GCF_030237045.1 Stenotrophomonas maltophilia group sp. Smal17 | reverse complement strand
CGCCCGGCGCTGGCGCCGGCTGGCGTGGTGGTCGCTGTTCGTCGTCGGCAATGCCGTGCTGGCCGCCGCGATCGCGCTGGGCAATGTACCGCTGCGTGACAATCCGGGCGGCGGCGCCGGTCTGGCCTATCTGGCGATCGCCCTGCCCGGCCACCTGCTCGCCTTCGGCGCGCTGGCCGGCCTGCTGCCGTTGCTGCTGGGCCTGTGGCCGCGCAGTGCGCGTACGCTGAGCATCAGCGCCGTACTGCTGCAGGGCCTGTGGCTGTGCCTGCTGCTGGTCGACGCCAAGGTCTTCACCCTGTACCGCTTCCACCTCAATGCCATGGTCGTGAACATGGTGTTCGGCGGCGCCCTGCAGGACCAGGTGGCCCTGTCCTGGAAGACCTGGCTGCAGGTCGCGCTGCTGGCTGCCGCGGTGTTCACCGCCGAGGGCCTGCTGGCCTGGGCGTGCTGGAAGCTGCTGCCGGCCGCGCCGCGCCGGCGCCGGGTGCTGCAGGCCTGGGCGGTGGTGGCGCTGCTGATGGCGGGCGGCCAGGTCGCCACCGCCTATTACGACGCCCGCGGCGACCGCGATGTGATCACGCAATGGAACTATCTGCCGTGGGCGCAGCCGATCACCGCCAAGAGCTTCATGCGCAGGCTGGGCGTGGTCAGCGAACAGCAGGTGGGCCTGCCTGATCCGCGCCATGCCCAGCTTGTCTATCCGCTGCAGCCGCTGCGCTGCCAGAACCCGCACCGGCCCAACGTGCTCATGGTGGTGCTGGAATCGCTGCGCCACGACGCTCTCACCCCGCAGGTCATGCCGAACACGGCGGCACTGGCCGAGTCCGCGCGCGTATACGAGCGTCACTTCAGCACCGGCAACGCCACCCGCTATGGACTGTTCGGGCTGCTGTACGGCCTTCCGGGGGGCTATTGGCCAAGCATGCTGGATGAGCAGCGCGGTTCACAGCTGTTCAAGGTGCTTGGCCAACAGGGCTACGACCTGCACCTGTACGGCAGCGCGCCGCTGTACAGCCCTGAATTCGACCGCACCGCCTTCGCCGACGTTCGCGAGCAGCTGCACCAGGGGCCGGCGGGGCTGGGGTCGGAAGCGCGCGACAGCCACATCGTGGCCTCGCTGCGGAAGGACATCCGCGCCAGCCAGGCCGCGCATACGCCGTGGTTCGGCTTCGTCTTCCTTGATTCGACCCATGCCCCGTACCACATCCCCAAGGGCTATCCGCCGCTGGCCACCCCGATGGCGCGGGAAATCGACTTCCTGAAATTTGGCCCTGACCACGACCCGACCCCCGAGTTGAACCGCTACCGGACTGCCGTGCACTACGCTGACAGCCTGGTTGGCACGCTGCTGGACGATCTGCGCGCACAGGGCCTGGAGCAGGACACCATCGTGCTGGTCACCGGTGACCACGCCGAGGAATTCAACGACCTCAAGCTGAATTACTGGGGTCACAACGGCAACTTCTCCGACTACCAGCTGCAGGTGCCCTTCGTGCTGCATTGGCCGGGCCAGGCCAGCGGCCATGAATCGCGCACCAGTTCGCACGAGGACTGGGTGCCGACCCTGATGCGCCATGCACTGGGCTGCGAGAACGCATTGACCGACTACAGCACCGGCCACGACCTGCTGGCCGAACCGCAGGGCAGGCGCGCGCTGGTGGTCGAAAGCTGGTCGCAGCGCGCGGTGCGCGATGGCGATGCCATCTACGTGTTCGACAAGTTCGGCAACGCAACCGCGTTGGACCTGCATTACCGCCCGCTGCCACAGCAGACCCCCGATGCGGCCGCTGTCCGCACTGCATGGGAAGCGCTGACCCGCTTCCGCAACCGCTGAGCCTCAAGGACCGAACCGCATGAACCGTCCGCTGCGCATCCTGCACACCGAAGCCGCCAAAGGCATGGGCGGGCAGGAGATCTACATCTTCCGCCACATGCAGGTGATGCGGGCACGCGGCCATGACGTATCGCTGCTGTGCCAGCCCGATGCACGCCTGGCCACCCTGGCACGCGATGACGGTTTCACCGTGCACACCCTGCGCATGGGCGGCCTGGCCCGGCTGCTGCGCGGCATCTGGTCGGTGTCGCGGCTGGTGCGCCGCGAACGTTACGACGTGGTCAACACGACCAGCCGCCGCGATGCGCTGATTGCCGCCGCCGGTGCACGACTGGGAGGAACTCCACTGGTGGTGCGCTCGCGCCACCTGATGAGCCCGGTCAATTCACTGCTGACCTATACCCGGCTCCCGCACCGGGTGCTGACCGTGAGCAGCTTCGTCAAGCAGCTGCTGGCCGACCGCGGCATTCCAGCCGAGCACATCGGCATCGTGCCGCCGATCGCGGTGCCGCCGCGCTGGAGCGACATCCACCTGGACAACCCGTGGCAGCGACTGCAGGAAGTCCGCGCCGAAGTCCGCGCCGAACTGGGCTTCGGCGAACAGGACGTGGTGGTGGGGTGCGTGGCGGTGCTCCGCGAGGCCAAGGGCCATGCCGATCTGCTGCAGGCGATGGTGCCGCTGTGCAAGACCAACCCCCACCTGCACCTGGTGGTGGTGGGCGACGGCCAGGTGGTGATGGATCGACTGCAGGCGATGCGCGACGCGCATGGGCTGCAGGCGCAGGTGCATCTGCTCGGCTACCGCGATGGTGCCTGCCGGCTGATGGCCGGTTTCGACATCTTCGCGCTGGCCTCGCACAAGGAGGCCGCCGGTACCGTGTTCCTGGAAGCGGCCTATGTCGGCGTGCCGATCGTGGCCACCCGCGTCGGTGGCGTACCGGAGATGGTGGTCGACGGCAGCAATGCGATCCTCACCCGGCTGGGCGACAATGCAGCCCTGACCGGCGCCCTGCGCCTGCTGGTGGACGATCCCGAACGGCGACGGCAGATGGGCCGCGCCGGCTGGGACTGGATGCACAGCGCGCACCGTTTCACCCCGGCTGGCCATGGCGAGGCCACCGAACACTATTACCACCAGTGGCTGAAGGAGCTGGGACATGGCTGACGCGCGAACTGTTCCGGTGCTGATGCACCACCACGTGAGTCCATCGCCGGGCATGATCACCGTGTCACCGGAGAATTTCGAAAGCCAGATCGCCTGGCTCGCCGGCAACGGCTGGACCTCGCTGACGCTGGACCAGTACGCCGGTTTTCTGGCCGGCAGGCCGGTGCCACGCAAGTCGATCGTGATCACCTTCGACGATGGCTACCTGGACAACTGGGTCTACGCACACCCGATCCTGCAGAAGTACGGCATGCACGCCGTGGTGTTCGTGGTCACAGGCTGGATGGGTGAAGGCCCGGAGCGGCCGCACGCCGGCATCGCCGGAGCGTCGCTGCCCGCCACCCCGGACCACCGCGGCTGCGAAGCGGCGATCTACGAACAGAACCGCAGCGATGATGTGATGATGCGCTGGAGCGAAGCACGTGCGGCCATCGCCGCCGGCACCTTCGAAGTGCACTGCCACACCCACACCCACACCCGTTGGCTGCGCCGCGACGACCTGGACCGTGCACAGCGCCGCGCCGGCCTGAGCCGCGACCTGGCGATCTCGCGCGACGTGCTGCAGGAAAAGCTTGGCGAAGTGTCCGACACGCTGTGCTGGCCGTATGGCGACTTCGACCAGGACCACATTGAAGTGGCACGCGAGCAGGGTTTCCGCTACCTGCACACCACCCACCCGTTCGGCCGCAACGTGGTGGGCGGCGATCCGGAACGCATCTACCGGTTTGCGATCCGCAACCGCCCGGCCAGCTGGCTGCGCAAGCGCATCGCGCAGAGCTACAACCCGCTGATCGCACCGCTGTTCAATGGCTTCAAGGCGCGCCAGAAGAAGATGGTGCCGGGGCCCTGAGCGCAAGGGCCTCCCCCGCCCGCTGCGGCGCGGGAGGCCCATGTCGGTCTCAGAAGAAGCGCCCGTACACGGCTTGCACGATCTCGCCGTTGCCGGTGTTGATCAGCAGCGCATCCGGCCCATAGCGCACCCATTCGTAGCCCATCGGCGGCATGTCCAGGCCGAACAGCCAGAAGTCGTTGAGGATGTAGTCGCCGATCCAGTACGGGCGCGGCAGGAACTGGCCGTAGTGCCAGCGCTGGTACGCATAGCCCACCGGCGGATGGTAGGGCCCGATGCGGAACGCATGGTCGGCGCGGAAGTTGTGCCGGTACTCCTCGCGGAATGCCGGCCGTGCATTACCCAGCTCGCGCGGGCGCTCCATCCTTGGGTAGCCCCACGGCGCGCGCATCGGCTCCTCGCGCGGAGCGGACATATGCGGCCCACCTTCGGGACGACGTTCGGCGCTGGCAATGGAGACGCCACCCAGCAACGGCAGCACCAGCAGCGCACCTGCCAGCAGGCAGCGGCTGCAGCGCAATGAAGTGTTCATGGTCATGGTCCTTGCAACAACAGTGAAAGGATGGAGCACTAACGGCTCCGACCGGGTCCCGGCCTGCGTAGCGCCTGCATGCATGCAGGCAAGAGATCCTGATCCCGGGAATACGCCGCGTATCGTTCACGCGATGTCACAAAGCGCACAGCCGCAGCTGAACGTGGTCGCCGGTCGTGATCGGTTCAGTCACCCTCGCTGGAAAACAACATGGCCGCAAAAGCGGCCATGTCGTGGCATCACGTTGTACGGTCGCCGGCTTCAGGCAGCGGCTACACGGACCGCCGCGGACAGGCGGTCCAGCGTTTCCTGCATCAGTGCTGCGTCATCGGCTTCCACCGTGACCCGCACCACCGGCTCGGTACCGGACGGGCGCAGGAACGCACGGCCACGACCAGCCACCGACTGCTGCGCGACGGCCAGCGCGGCCTGCACGCGGTCGGCCTGCACCGTGGCCTTGGCCGAGACATTGCCCAGCCGCACGTTGACCGTCTTCTGCGGTACCCGCACCAGCCCCTTCAGCGCCTGGCGCAGGGTCTGCCCGCTGCTGCGCAGCGCCACCAGTACCTGCAGGGCGCTGATGATGCCATCGCCAGTGGTTGCCCGGTCCAGGCACAGCAGGTGGCCGGAGGCTTCACCACCCAGCACGCCACCGCCTTCAATCAGCGCCTGGTGCACGTAACGGTCACCGACGTTGCTGCGCTCGAACGGAATCTGCAGGTCGGCGAAGGCCTTCTCCACGCCGTAGTTGCTCATCAGCGTGCCGACCACCGGGCCATGCAGGCGACCTTCGGCCTTCCACGCGCGCGCCAGGATGTACAGCAGGTCATCGCCGTCAACCGGATTGCCCTGGTCGTCGGCCATCAGCACGCGGTCACCGTCACCATCGAAGGCGATGCCGAGATCGGCGCGGGTCTCGCGGACCTTGGCCGCCAGGTTGTCGATATGGGTGGAGCCGACCCCTGCGTTGATGTTGATGCCGTTGGGTTCGGCGCCGATGCCGATCACCTCGGCCCCCAGCTCACGGAACAACAGCGGTGCGATCTGGTAGGTGGCGCCGTGCGCGCAATCCAGCACCAGGCGCAGCCCGCGCAGGTCGAAGGCGCGCGGCACGCTGGCCTTGCAGAATTCGATGTAGCGGCCGACCGCCTCGCGTGCGCGCGACGCCTTGCCCAGCTTTTCCGATTCGGCAGTGGCGAACGGAACATCCAGTGCCGCTTCAAGCGCCAGTTCGGTGGCATCGTCGAGCTTCTCGCCCTGGGCGGAGAAGAACTTGATGCCGTTGTCGTAGTGCGGATTGTGCGAAGCACTGATGACGATGCCGGCGTCCACGCCCAGGGTACGCGTCAGGAACGCGACCGCCGGAGTCGGCATCGGGCCGAGCAGCTGCACGTCGGCGCCGGCGGCGACCAGCCCGGCTTCCAGTGCCGCTTCGAACATGTAGCCGGAAATGCGGGTGTCCTTGCCGATCAGCACGATCGGCCGGCGCCCGTCCTGGCCGCGCTGGGCGACCAGCACGCGCCCCAGGGCATTGCCCAGGCGCAGCACGAAGTCCGCCGAGATCACGCCCTGGCCGACCCGCCCACGGATGCCGTCAGTACCGAAGTACTTGCGGCCTCCCATCAAGCCACCTCCGGCGCCGGCTGGCGGCCCAGCATCGCCAGCAGGTCGGACAGGCGGTCGCGCATTTCGCGGCGGTCGCAGATCTGGTCGATGGCACCATGCTCCAGCAGGAACTCCGAACGCTGGAAACCCTCCGGAAGCTTCTCACGCACGGTCTGCTCGATCACGCGCGGGCCGGCAAAGCCGATCAGCGCCTGCGGCTCGGCGATGTTGATGTCGCCCAGCATCGCGAACGACGCCGACACGCCACCGGTGGTCGGATGGGTCAGCACCGAGATGTACGGCAGGCCGGCTTCACGCAGCTTGCCCAGCGCGGCCGAGGTCTTGGCCATCTGCATCAGCGAGAACAGGCCTTCCTGCATGCGTGCACCGCCGCTCTGCGAGAAGCACACGTAAGGGGCGCCGATCTCGACTGCGGTTTCGGCAGCCAGCGCGAAGCGCTCACCGACCACCGAGCCCATCGAGCCGCCCATGAAGGCGAAGTCGAACGACGAAGCCACCAGCGCACGCCCCTTGAGCAGGCCGCGCATGGCGATCAGCGCGTCGTACTCGCCGGTGTTCTTCTGCGCGATCTTGATGCGCTCGCTGTACTTCTTCTGGTCCTTGAACTTGAGCAGGTCGGTCGGCCCCAGGCGCGCACCGATCTCGGTGGTGCTGTCAGCGTCGAACAGCGCCGCCAGCCGCGCGCGCGCGCGGATCGCCATGTGATGGCCGCACTTCGGGCAGACCTCCAGGTTCTCTTCCAGCTCAGGACGGTACAACGCGCTGCCGCAGTTGCTGCACTTTTCCCACAGGCCCTCGGGGACGCTGCGCTTCTTGCTGGGGGTGTTGTCGGTGCGGATGCCGGACGGCATCAACTTGCTGAGCCAACTCATGCGGGAGGACACTTCCGTTCAGGGCGGCCCGGGGGCCGCAAAGGCGGACAGTCTAGCTCCGCTGCCCCCGCCCGTGCACCCCTTGCGGTGCCCGGGCCAGCTGGAAAAAACCATGCTGGGACGTACGTTTAGGTCCGGGTCGCGCCCGCCGCTGGCCGGCAGCCCGGAGGATGCCGGCCCGTGGCCGGCACGACCGTCACGCGTCCAGCGCCTGCCGCAACGGTGCGAGGAAGGCTGCGGCGCGCTGCGCGGCGTCTTCCGCCGAGCCCGCCTCTGCCAGCACCGCCACCAGTGCGCTGCCTACCACCACGCCGTCGGCCTGCCGCGCCATTGCCGCGGCACTGGCCGCGTCCTTGATGCCGAAGCCCGCCACGACCGGCACCGAGGCACGCTTGCGCAGTGCCTGCAGGCGGGCGCTGGCAGCATCGCTGTCCAGCCGCTCGGACGCACCGGTGACACCGGCAAAGCTGACGTAGTACAGGTAGCCACGCGCCAGGGCCATCAGCTTGTCGGCACGCGCTTCACTGGTGGTCGGCGACGCCAGCAGGACCAACGCCAGGCCAGCGGCCTCGAACGCCTGCTGTGCATCACCGGCTTCTTCAGGCGGCAGATCGACCAGCAGCACGCCGTCCACGCCGGCCTTCACTGCGGCGTCGGCGAACGCTGCGTAGCCATGGATCTCGACCGGATTCAGGTAGCCCATCAGCACCACCGGGGTCTGCGCATCACGCTCCCGGAACTGCGCCACGGCCTGCAGCACGTAACGGCTGCCGGCACCGCGCGCCAGCGCGCGCTCGGAGCTGCGCTGGATGGTGGGTCCGTCCGCCATCGGATCGGAGAACGGAACGCCCAGTTCGATCACATCGGCGCCGGCCTCGACCAGTGCGTGCATGACCGGCACGGTAGCCTCCAGCGAGGGATCGCCGGCAGTGATGAAGGGGATCAACGCCTTGCGCTGCTGCTCGCGCAGGCGCTGGAAACAGGCATCAAGTCGGGATACGGGCATGTCAGGTACATCCTTCGATCAGGTCAACGGCGCCGCTGGCGCCCCAGTACATTCGGGATACGGTGCCGTCGACGATCTCCACGCGGATCGCCAGGTCGGAACCGGGGTCCTGCCAGAGCAGGGTCTCGCCGGCCTCCACATCCTTGCCATAAGGCTGGGCGGAGACGCCCTTGGGCAGCAGCTGCAGGGCCTGCGCGCGCGGCATGTCCAGGTGCAGGCCGAACGGCCCCGGCTGGACCACCACCTGGCCCGAATCGTCGATGGGGGCCAGGTCGAAACGCACCACGTCACCGTCCTGCACCATCATCGCCACGCCTTCAGGCAGCGTGCCGCGCTCGTAATACTCACAGCGCCCGGAGGTCGCCTCGCTCAGCCCGGCCGAGTGCCACTGCCCCTCGCTCTGCAGTTCACTGAAAGGTTGGCCGATCAGCACCTCGCCGGCATGGTCCAGTGCCACCGAAACCACCGCCGGAGCACTGTCGTCATCGGCAGCATCGTCTGCGCCTGGCAACGGTGCGTCTTCGATCGGACGATGTGCTGCAGCATCGTCGTTGCTGGCAACCTGGCGTGCCGGGGTGATCGCCGCCGGGGATGCCGGCGCCGGCGCCAGCACCGGCGGATCGGGCGGCGCGCAACCCCCCAGGCCGACCGCCAGCACCCACGCCCCACCATGGCGCAGCATGCAATTCACAGCACCAGGCCTTCGCGCGCGGCGATGGTATGCACGTCCTTGTCGCCGCGGCCGGACAGGTTGCACAGCACGATCTGGTCGCGCGGACGCTCGCGCGCCAGCTTAATCGCCTGCGCCAGCGCGTGGCTGGATTCCAGTGCGGGCAGGATGCCCTCGGTGTGCGCCAGCAGGTGGAACGCCTGCAGGGCCTCTTCATCGGTGATGCCGAGGTAGCGCGCGCGGCCGGTATCGGCCAGGAACGCATGCTCCGGGCCGACGCCCGGATAATCCAGGCCAGCCGACACCGAATGGGTCTCGATGATCTGGCCGTCGTCGTCGCACAGCACGTAGGTGCGGTTGCCATGCAGCACGCCCGGGCGACCGGCGGCGATCGACGCGGCATGGCGACCGGTGCTGATGCCATCACCTGCCGCTTCGGCGCCGACGATCTCGACCTGGCGGTCGTTGAGGAAGGCATGGAACAGGCCGATGGCGTTGCTGCCGCCGCCGACGCAGGCGGTGATCGCATCGGGCAGGCGGCCGTACTCGGCCAGCATCTGTTCGCGTGCCTCGCGCCCGACGATGGCGTTGAAATCGCGCACCATGCGCGGGTACGGGTCCGGACCGGCGACGGTGCCGATGATGTAGAAGGTGTCCTGCACGTTGGTCACCCAGTCGCGCATCGCTTCGTTGAGCGCATCCTTCAGGGTGGCCGAGCCGGAGGTGACCGGCACCACCGTCGCGCCGAGCAGCTTCATGCGGTAGACGTTGATCTTCTGCCGCTCGATGTCGGTGGCGCCCATGTACACCACGCATTCCAGGCCCAGGCGCGCGGCGACGGTAGCGCTGGCCACGCCATGCTGGCCGGCGCCGGTCTCGGCGATGATGCGCTTCTTGCCCATCCGCGCGGCCAGCAGGGCCTGGCCGATGGTGTTGTTGATCTTGTGCGCGCCGGTGTGGTTCAGGTCCTCGCGCTTGAGCAGGATCTGCGCGCCACCGACATGGTCGCTCAGGCGCTGGGCGTGGTAGATCGGGCTCGGCCGGCCCACGTAATGGGCCAGGTCGCGGTCGTAGGCAGCCTGGAATGCCGGGTCCTGGCGGGCCTGGTCATAGGCCTGGGACAGTTCCTGCAGCGGGCCGACCAGGGTTTCGGCGACGAAACTGCCGCCGTAGCGGCCGAAGTGGCCCTGGGCATCCGGGAAGGCGTGATAGTCGGCGATGGGGGAGGCAGACATGGAGACGACCGGTGGTTCAAGACAGGTTGATACTCTAGCGCACGGGTCGTGACCGGAAAATGGATATTATCTGGCGCATCTTGTCAGGAAATCTCACATGGGCAACTCATCGCTTCCGCCGCTCAATGCGCTGCGCGCGTTCGAGGCCACCGCCCGCCTGGGCGGGGTCGGCCGCGCCGCACAGGACCTGCATGTCACCCACGGTGCGGTCAGCCGGCAGCTGAAGCTGCTGGAGGATCATCTGGGCATGGCCTTGTTCCAGCGTGCCGGTCGCGGCCTGCGCCTGACCGCCGCAGGCAGCCGCCTGCAGGTGGCATGCAGCGAGGCGTTCACCGGCATTGAAGACTGCGTGCGTGAACTGCGGCGGCCAACGGCATCTCCTGCTCTGGTACTGGGCTGCAGTGGCAGCGTGCTGGCGCGCTGGATGATCCCGCGCCTGCCCGCGCTGCAGGCCGCCCTGCCCGGCGTGCGCCTGCAGTGGTCGGCGCTGGATGGCAGCTTCACCGAGGCGCAGGCAGCGCTGGATGCGGTCCTGCTGCTGGCGCAGGGGCCGTGGCCACGCGGCTGGCAGGTACGCGAACTGGCGCCGGAACGGGTCGGCGTGGTGGTGGCGCCCTCGCATCCCGCCGCGCAGCGGTTGCGCCATGTGCCGCCCCCGGCACTGCTGAAGGAGACGCTGCTGCACACCAGCTCGCGCCCGCAGGCATGGCCGGCCTGGGCACAGGCGCACGGGCTGGACCCGGCGCAGTTGCAGATGGGCACCGGCTTCGAGCATCTCTACTACCTGCTGGAAGCGGCCGTCGCAGGCCTGGGGCCAGCGATCGCGCCGGAGCCGCTGGTGGCCGAAGACCTGGCCGCCGGGCGCCTGATCGCGCCCTGGGGATTCTCGGCGACAGGCGGGTTCTGGGTGCTGGCGCGGCCGGACGGCCCGGCCGACCCGCGCGTGGATGCACTGGCCGAGTGGGCGATGGCGCAACTGTAGCGTCGAGCTTGCTCGACTGGCATCGATCTCCTCAGTCGAGCAAGCTCGACTCTACGACTACCTCAGTCGAGCAAGCTCGACTCTACGCCTACCTCGGTCGAGCAAGCTCGACGCTACGACTCCCTCAGTGCCGTGGGTGCGGCCAGCCGCTGCTGCAGGTCGTCGCGCAGGCGCGACAGTTCGACTTCGGCCTGCTGGCGCTGCTGCATGCCTTCGCGATGGATGCTGCGCACTTCCTCCACGGTGGCGATCAGCTGTTCGTGCACATGGCGCAGCGTGGCCACGTCGATCACGCCGCGCTGGTTGCTGCGTGCGGTATCCACCGACGCCTGGCGCAGCAGATCGGCATTGCGGCGCATCAGCTCGTTGGTGGCATCGTCGATGGCGGTGGACAGCTCGACCGCGGCCTTCTGCTCGCCCAGCGAAAGCTGGATGGCGAACTGGCGCTTCCACGACGGGATGGTGATCTCGCGCACCGTGTTGAATTTTTCGATCAGCTGCAGCGCGTTGGCCTGGATCAGGCGGATCATCGGCAGCGACTGGTCGGCCGCGTGCTGCATCAGCTGCAGGTCGGACACGCGCTTTTCGATCAGGCGGATCGCATTGTCGACCTCGCTCTGGCGGATGCGCTGCTGCGGGTCGTCGCTGCCCTGCCCTGCCAGCTGCTCGGCCTGCAGTTCGGCCAGGCGCTGCTTGCCGGCGGCTGCGTACAGGCCCAGCGCGTGGCGCTCCTCGCGCACGATCTCGTGCATGCGGTCGAACTCGCCCACGCGCTTGCCCATCAGCGCCTGCTGCACGCCCACGTCGCCCAGCAGCTGCTCGATCTGTGCGTTGGTATCGCTGAACTTCTGCACCAGTTCGCCCTTGGACACGCGCAGGCGATCGATCAGACCGCCGATCACCGGCACCTTCGAACGCTGGGCGAAACCGTCCAGTTTCAGGCTGCGCGCGATGCGCACCACTTCGCCCAGCTTGTCGCCGCTGGCATCGAGGTCGCGGTTGCGCACCTGGTCCAGCAGCTGGCTGGAAAACGCTGCCGTGCGCGTCGCGGCCTCGCGGCCGAACACCTGCAGGTTGCCCGGGCGCAGGTCGTCCAGTTCCATGCGGATCTCGGCGATGCGCGGCAGGTCCTCGCGGACCAGGCCCAACGCCTGCAGCGCGCCTTCGTCGAGTGCGGAAGGGGTGGCCGGGGTGGGCACGAGGGTGCCGGGGTGCTGGCTGTCCTGGGTCATCGGGCAGTCTCCTTGCAGGTGGGTTGGCGGCAGCGGCGGCCGGCTCAGCGCAGTCTAGCCTGAGCCGCCGCGACCTCGTCGTCGATCTGTGCGTGCAGCGTGGCCGCCTGGCCGGCACGGACCGCGCCGGTGGCGGCCTGCGCGGCCAGTGCGGCCTGCCGCCACGCTGGCAGCAGGACATCATGGATGCGGGCGAAGCGCTGCAGCAGCACCTCGTCCTGTTGCTGCAGCAGCTGCCACTGCCCGGCTTCGATGCGGCGCAGCGCCGCCAGCCGCTGCAGGTGGTCGATGCGCGCCGCCAGTGCTTCCTGGCCGGCGCCCTGCATCGCTGGCACGTCCGCGGCGGCCGCGTCCGCCCAGGCCTGCAGTGCTTCGGCGGCCTGGCCGGTCGCGCTGATCGCGGTGGCACGCACGGCCATGTGCTGCTGCAGCTGCTGGGCCTGCTCGCGTGCCTGCAGGGCGAGGACCCCCAGCCGCGACTGCAGGCCGCGGCCTGCGGCCTCACGCTCGACATCGCGGCCAAGCAGGCGGCCCCACCAGCTTTCCTGCCGGCGCAGGCGTGCCGGGTCGGCAGCCTGCAGCGCCAGCGCGATGCGTGCCAGCGCCTCGACCAGCCCATCGCCGGCGGTCGCCGGCAACGCGACGTCGCGCGCGGCCAACGCCTGCAGCAGTGGCGCGCCGTAGTCGGCCAGGCGTGCAACATCCGCCGTGTCCGGGCGTTGCGGCGTCGGCAGGGGCGCCGCGTCGGTCATGGCAACGGCGGCCGCATCGGCGCGCTTCCCGACGGGGCGTCGTCAGTGGCTTCCGGCGGCAGCGACTCGCCGTAGAAGTGGCGCATCAGCGCCTCATCCAGTGCGCGCTCCTCCGGCGTGCTGGCCCGCCGCACGCGCGGACGACGCGCGGTGGTGGTGCTGGCACCGGCCGCGCCTTCGACCTGCTGCCGCGCCCACCCGGCGAACGCCGCCAGGGTCTGCGATACCTGTTCCTGCTGTGCCTGCGAGGCCACCAGCAGTTGGATCAGCGGAGCGAGCCCGGCCTGCAGGTCCTCGGCCAGCGGCGTGGCCGGGGGGCTGGGCGCGGCAATCACCACCGGCTCGGCAGGCTGCACGGCGGCCGGTGCTTCTGGGCGTGCTTCGGCCAAGCGCTGCAGCGCTTCCAGCAAGGCCGGCCACGGTGCCGGATCAGCCTCCACCAGCGGCGCAGCCGGTGGCGGCAGCTGCAGTGCACTGGCGATGTCGGCCAGCTGCGCGACCACGCGCCCACCGACATCGCTGTCGTCGGCACCCATGGCCTTGTTGCGCAGGAAATCGCGCTTGATCTGCGCCCAGCGCTGCACCTGCGCCTCGTCCAGCACGCCGCGCAGCTCGCCCAGCTTCAGCAGGTTTTCCTCGGCGCCGGTGGTCAGCAGCTGCGCCTCGCCCAGGTAATGGTCGGAGATCAGCTGCTGCAGCTCGTCCTCGTTCATCACCGGCGAGATCTTCTCGGCCAGCTTGTTCATGTTGCGGTAGCTGCCCTGCAGGCGGAACGGCGGCTCGGTGCGGTAGCGGTCATCCTGCGCAGCGCTGGCGATGTACTGCTGGTTGACCCGGTAGACCACGTCGCGCACGCGCAGCATGCGCTGCAGGGTGGCGGTGATCTCGTTGATCTCGGCACCGCTGTAGGCATGGCTGAGCCCGTTGGTCGACACGTCCTTGCCCATCGCACGATCGACCAGCAGGTACAGGTCGGCCATGTCACGGGTCGCCAGCGGTGCCAGCACCGGGTTGGAGGTCAGGCTGTTCTCGATGTAGCTGAGGGTGAACGCCGCTTCCATGCCGCCCAGCACGTCGCCGAGGTTGTAGATGTCAGCGCGGTTGGCCAGCATGTCCGGAATCTTGAACACCTCGCCCGACTCGGTATACGGGTTGCCGGCCATCACCACGCAGAACTTCTTGCCGCGCATGTCGTAGGTGCGCGTGCGGCCGCGCCACACGCCTTCGATGCGGCGGGTGCCATCGCACAGCGAAATGAACTTCTGCAGGAACTCGGGATGGGTGTGCTGGATGTCATCCACATACAGCATGGTGTTGTTGCCCATCTCCAAGGCCAGATTGAGCTTTTCCAGCTCCTGCCGCGAGGTGGCGTCGGGCGCCTGCTCCGGATCCAGCGAACGCACGTCGTGGCCCAGTGCCGGGCCGTTGATCTTCATGAAGACCAGGCCCAGCCGGTGCGCCACGTATTCCATCAGCGTGGTCTTACCGTAGCCCGGCGGCGAGATCATCATCAGCAGGCCCATCAGGTCGCTGCGCTTGTTCTCGCCCACCGTGCCCATCTGCTTGGCGAGGTTGTCGCCGATCACGCCGAGGTAAACGTCGTTGATGAGCTTGTTGCGCACGAAAGAGGACAGCGGCCGCGCCTTGAACTCGGACAGGCGCAGGGCCTGCCGCTCACGGCCGATGATGCCCTGGCGTACCGCCTGGTAGGCGTGGAATGCCGGCACGAACTGCTGCAGGTGGGCGTGCAGGCGGGCCAGGAAATCATCCAGCGACAGCGCCAGGGTGCCCTGCACGATGCGCGGATGCTCGCCGAGCAGGCCGTTCACTTCCACCCGCAGCGTGGCATCGCTGGCGCGCGTGCGCAGCTGCCGCTGCACCAGCAGCAGTGCGGCAGCCTCATCGGTGTAACCGGCATGGGCAGCCTGCGCCGGCAGCCGGCCCAGCGCGCGCAGCCACTGCCCGGCCAACGCCCAGCGCAGCGGCAGCGGATCCTGTCCACGCTGCAGCGCGCGTTCCAGTGCCTCACGCTGTCCTGCCTGCTCCAGCTGCTGCTGCAATGCCTCCAGCAATGCCAGCGCATGGCGGCTGCTGGCGAATACCGGATCGCCCGCGCTCAGTTCGTCACCGAGGTAGGCAGCGGCACCTTCGATCGCGGCGGCGTCGAACGGCAGGGCCTGCGCCTGCACGAACGCATCCAGCGCAGCGGCCATCTCCGCGCGCAGCGCCTGGCGCCCTTCGTCGGAACCAAAGAGGCGGGCGATGGCATCGGCACCGGCCTGGCGCGCCGGCCACTGCGCCACGGCCTCGTTGCGCTGCTCGGCGGCCCAGAACAGCATGGCCAGTGCGCGGACACGCGGTGCATGGCGCAGGCTGCCGGCGGCCTGCTGCAGCGGCAGCAGGGCGTGCAGGATCAGCGCCGCATCGTGGTCATGGATGCCGCGCTCATACCCCTCGCGGTAGCGCGGCGCGGCGAACGCACGCACGCGCTGGTCCAGCGCCTCGGGGCTGGCGAGATCGTGCTGCAGCTGGGCCATGTCCAGGCCATCGCGGCCGTCCTGCGCGGCCAGCAGCAGGCTGCCGGCCAGGTACTCGCCGCGGTAGATCGCATCGGATTCCGAATCCAGGGTCACCGGCCAGAACGGCTTGAGCGCCTCCAGCTCGGGGTCGTGCAGGGTTTCCAGGAAATCGGTGCCGGTGAGGTGGATGGCCAGCGTGTCGCCGCGCGGCAGCAGGGTCAGGTCCAGCGCCTGGGTGTTCACGCTGAAACGGTGGCGCGGGCCGAGCCGGACGACGTTGCCGCCGGCTTCGTACAGGTCGCTGCGGTCGCGCAGCTGGCGCACGGCCTGGTCGCGCACGCCCTTCAGGCGCGCCTCGATGTCATCGGCCTTGACGTTGTCGCGCAGCGCATGCAGCCGCTCGGCCAGTTCGCGCAGCTTGAGGATCAGCGGGTCGCCGGCGAAGAACGCGTTGAGCTCGTCGGCGGTGGCGAAGCGCTCGGTGCGCTTGGCCAGGCCATCGAGGATGCGGTTGGCCGCGTCGAGCACCGAGCGCGCCTTGCGCTGGCGGTCGTCCAGCAACGCCTGCTTGTGCGTCTCGAAGGCTTCGACCAGTTCCTCGCGCTTGCTGAGGATGTCGCCGAGGAACTGCTCGTGCTCGCCAAACTGACTTTCCAGTTCCTCCAGCTGCACCAGCAGGCGCGACAGCTGTTCGTCGGCCTTTTCCGGATCGTTGGCCATCGCCAGCGCACTGGTGATGGACTGCGAGAACAACGCGAACTGTGCAGCGAACTGGGCCACGGCCTCGGCCGAGCCGAGCGTGCGGCGGCGCTGTTCGGCACGCGTGCGCGCCTGGTTCAGCCGCCCGTACAGCGCGGAAATCGATTCGACCACGCGGGTGCGCGCGGTGGCATCGTCCACCTTCAGGCCGGCCATCAGTTCGGACAGCATGTCCAGGTCGGCGGCCATGCCACGCATGCCGTCCAGCTGCTCATCCAGCTGGCGCGCACTGCTGGCCTGCTGGGCCGCTTCATCCAGTGCCTGCAGGCGGCTGCCCAGCGGTGCCAGTGCCGCATCGCCGGCCAGGAACTCGCCGGTGGCGGCGCCCACGCGATCCTGCGCCTGCACCAGTTCGGCGGTCATCGCCTCGATGCGCGCGGTGTCGATGTAGCGCAGCTCGCGGATGGTCAGCAGCCGCCCGCGCAGCGCGGTGATCTCGTTCAGGGCCTCGACGAAGGCCTGCACCTCGTTCCAGTTCTGCGGCTGCAGGCGGCCCAGCAGCGCCTTGTAGTTCGCTTCCGCCTCGACCATCGCCTGCGCCGACTGCTCGCGGATGGACTGGACCTTCTCGTACTCGTCCAGCACCGACTCGCCGGTGGCGCTGATCTGCCGCAGCAGCGCTTCGGCGCCGTCGCAGGCCTCGTCCCCCAGCCAGTGGTGGGTATCGAACAGGCGGCGGGTATCGGCCACCAGGCGCTGGTAGCGCTGCACCGAGACATCCTGGCCGTCGATCTCGCGGGACAGGTTGAACAGGTTGGAGATGCCGCGCACCAGCTCGGCATTGCCGATGCGGCCCATGAAGGTGTTGCCGGGCGGCCGGCTGGCGGCGAACTCGTCGCTGCTGAACGGCGTCTGCCAGACCTGCATCGGATGGATGCGGGTGGGTTCGGCGCCTTCGGCATGGAACAGCACCATGCGCCCATCCTGCATGAAGGCATAGCCGTGGCCGAACACCGGGTTCTGCAGCACGCGCTGGATGGTGTTGTAGACGAACAGCGCCGAGCGCCCGCCTTCGCGCTCGTAGAAGATGTAGAGCACGTCCTCGCCGTTGGGCGAGCGGATGCTGCGCTTGAACTGCATGCCGGCCATCGAGGCATCGAAGGCCTTGTGCTCGCCGCCCTGCAGGTAGTAACCGCCGGGGAAGATCACGCCGTGGTCTTCGGGCAGCTGCACGCAGGCCTGGACGATGGCGTCGTTGCGCACGATTTCGCCGGTGAGCGTGTTGTAGATCAGCCCGCGCCAGACGGTCTCGCGGTACGGCAACACCTTCAGCAGCAGCAGCGAACCGACGCGCGCGAATTCGAACTGGGCGTCGTCCAGCGACTGCGTGCTGTCCTCCACCGGTTCGCTGTAGATGCCCTGCCCGGTTTCGGTGTTGTTCTCGACCTTGATGGTCAGGTCGCCACCGGTGGTTTCCACGAACAGGGTGTCGAGGATGTTCAGGTGCGAGTGGCGGCCGTTGACCGCGAGATCGCGGGTGGCCTTGGTCCATTCGAAGTCGAACGGCGGCGGCAGGGCGATATCGCGTTCGCCGCGCGCATCGAGGTAGGTCAGCTCACCTTCGCGCGACAGCGCCCAGCGGAACACGCGCACGTCGCTGCTGCGCTCGCCGATCTGGAACGAGGCCAGCAGCTTGTCGCCGACCACGATCAGCTGCAGCAGGCGCGCATGCTTGTAGTAGGCGTACAGCTCGTTGAAGTCGTGCACGAAGCCGGGCTGGTCGAGGAAGCTGCCCTTCAGCTCCAGCGCGGCCACATCGTAGCCGTCCTTGCCCTGCACCAGCCGGTACAGGCCGAACACATCCTCGATGCGGGTATGGGTCTTGAGCCCGATATAGACGTTGTAGCCGAACAGCAGGCGGTCAGGCCCGACCTGGACGATGTCACGGCCGACGCAGTTGTTCTCGCTGCGGATGCGGAAGCGACCGACCACCTCCAGCCGGCTGTCGCCGAACTCGGCCAGTCGCTGGCGGTTGAGGGCTTCGGCCAACGCCTGCAGGCGCTGGCCCTGTTCGCCAAGGCGGCGGCGCAGAACTTCGTAGGCACCGCCCTGGGCAACGGCCTGGTCGACGGTGTTGCCGCCGGCCTCCGGCGCTGTGGTTTCGGCGGACGGATGGGTTTCAGACATCAGCAGGCTTCCGGCTTACGGACGGCCGGCCGTGGTTGCGGCCGGCGCGGGCGGGCGGTGGCCGCAGCGGCCACCGCCCGGTGCATCAACGGGCGCTGTCGACCACGGCGGCCGACACGGTCGGCGCCGCGTCGGCGTCCTCGGCGATCTGCCGCGGTGCCGGTTCGGCCACGGCCACGCCCAGGTAGCGCTGCATCAGCTCCTGCACGATCGGGCTCTTGCCGGCGAAGCCTTCGATCGACTTGCCCAGCGACACGGCCTTGACCAGGTTCTCGAACATGCCGCCGTCGCCACCGACCAGGTCGATGTCGGCATTGCGCAGCGCGCTGGCGATGACGTTGGCGTTCTCGCGCGAGACTTCCTTGCCCGCTTCGATAGAGGCCAGTGCCTGCTTCAGGCTGTTGTCCAGCATCATGCGGAACTCTTCGTGGCCACGTGCCTGGTCGCTCAGCGAGGCGATGGCTTCGAACTTGCGCACCAGGCCTTCGGCTTCGGCCAGCAGCTTCTTCTGCACCACGCCGGCTTCGGCGTTGCCCAGCGATTCGGTGGCGGTGGCACGGGCCAGGCCCATCTTCTCTTCGCCCTGGGCCTGCGCCTGCAGGGTTTCGGCCAGCACGCGGGCCTCGTTGCTGCCCTGCTTCAGGTTGGCTTCGGCCTTGGCTTCGATCACGCGGGCTTCGGCGATACCGACCTTCTCGATGGCCAGTGCGGAGGCTTCACGCACCTGCGCTTCGGCCAGGCCCGGCGCCGCCTGCTCGGCACGGAAGGCGTCGGCCAGCAGGCGCTTGGCTTCGGCCTGCTTGCCGGCCGCTTCGTGTTCGGCCTGGGCCAGGGTGGTCAGTTCCACCGCGCGGTGCTTGGAGGCGGTTTCGCGGGCCTGCGCTTCCTTCACTTCGCGCACCAGCGATTCCTGCGCCTTGGCTTCGGCTTCCAGAATCAGCACCTGCTTCTGGCGGTCGGCCTCGGAGACCTCGCGCACTTCCTTGATGCGCTCTTCTTCCTGGGCCACGGTCTTGTCGATGGAGATGCGTTCGCGGGTGATGTTGGCCACGTCCATCTTGCCCTGCTCGACCACCTTGTCACGCTCCACGCCCTGCAGCTGCACTTCGCGGTCGGTGGTGACCTGTTCCAGCTGGCGCGCGCGCTCCACGCGCTCGGCTTCGATGGCCACCGCACGCTGGCGGTTCTGTTCGGCCACTTCCACCTCGCGCAGGCGGTTCTGGTCACGGATATCGATCAACTGCTGCGCTTCGATGCGTGCGTTCTCGGACAGCTGGCGCTGTTCTTCCTGCACCTTGGCGGTCTCGGCTTCCTCGCGGGCACGGATGGTCTCGATCTCGCGCTTCTGCCGCGCCTCGGCCTCGGCCTGCTGGCGTTCCAGGGCCAGCAGCGCTTCGCGCGCTTCCACGTTCTTTTTGGTGATGGCGAGCTTCTCGTTCTGCTCCAGCTCGTTGGTCACCACGTTCTGCGCGGCGGTCAGCTCGGTGATCTTGCGGATACCCTGCGCGTCGAGGATGTTGAACTGGTCCAGCAGCGATTTCGGGGTCTGCTCCAGGTAGTCGATGGCCACGTCTTCCAGCACATAGCCGTTCAGGTCGTTGCCGATGACCGCGATGATCTCGTCGCGGAATTCCTGGCGCTTCTCGAACAGCTCGGTGAAGTCGAACTTCTTGCCGACCGTCTTCAGCGCTTCGGAGAACTTGGCGTTGAACAGCTCATCGACGGCGTGCTTGTCCGAGGCACGGTCGGCACCGATGGCCTTGGCCACACGCAGCACGTCGGCCTGGGTCTCGTTGACCCGCAGGTAGAACGCCACGGCGATGTCGGCGCGCATGTTGTCGCGGCAGATCAGGCCTTCCTTGCCGCGGCGGTCGATCTGCAGGGTGATCAGGCTGATCCGCATCAGCTCGGCGCGGTACAGCACCGGGATGATCAGCGCACCGGTGAAGTGCACCTTGGGCGTGGCGCTCATGTCGTTGACGATCAGGGCCACGCCCTGGTCGACCTTGCGGTAGAACGCCTTGAACAGTCCCGCCAGGCCGAGCAGCAGGCCTACGAGGACGATGATCCCGATCAGGAAGGGGGCCGCGCCAGCAAAACTCATCAGAGATTCTCCTTGTTGCCCGGAAGCAGGTTGTCCTGGAAATCGAGGGCGACCGCATCAGCGCGGACCACCCGGTAGTAATGGTGTTCGGCCACGTGCTCGACCAGCACGATGCGCTCGCCACGCTGCAGTTCGACGTCGCTGCGCACCTGCAGCACCAGCCCGGCACCGCCGTCATCGACCGTGGCATGGCCGCCGCGCGCATCCACCCGGGGCGAGGCGACCACGCCCACGCGCCCCAGCAGGGAGGCCTGTGCGACCGGCTGCAGGCGCTGCAGGAAGGTGCGGATGGGCCGCAGCAGCAGCGCGGTGATCGGCACCGCCGGCAGCGGCGCGAGCACGGCCACGAGCGTGCCGAAACCCCAGCGCAGCAGGTCCGGCAGCGGCAACAGTACGAACAGATGGATGAAATAGGTCAAGGCCCAGCCGAAGAAGCCCAGCAGGGTGACCACGACCATGACCGGCACGCCACCGAGGCCGAAGCGCTGCAGCAGGGCCGAGAGGCCGCTGAGATCGGTGTCACTGTCCAGCGCACCATCGGCGCCGAGATCGCCGAACCCGTCATCGACCAGGCCAAAAGCGGCAAGCCCCCAATAGACCAGCGACACCGCCAGCAGGACGCTGTACGGCAGGGTCGGGTAGCCGAACACGACGGTGAGGAATTCCTGCATCGCTTTGCCTTCCTGGGCTATGGGCGCGTGACGCCCCGTTCGGAATCCGCCGGGAGCGGTTCCGTCGATCCCGCCACGGCCCTCATGGCCATGGCTTCCCCTTCATCCTATGTGAAGAGGGTGTACAGGGACAAATGTGAAGACGCGCGCCGACCGCAGGCGGCGACGCGCGCGGGGTCGTGCCGGGTCACTCCAGCACGGTGCAGTCGGCGCTGCGCACCTCTTCGACGAACGTGCGCATCTTGTAGCCGTCCTTGATGCCCGGCTCGACCTCGATGCCGCTGGACACGTCAACGCCCCACGGCAGGGTGGCGAGGATGGCGTCCTTCACGTTCTCCGGGTTCAGGCCGCCGGCCAGCAGGAACGGGCGGTGCAGGCCGGTCGGGATGCGCCCCCACTCGAAGGCGACACCCGTGCCGCCACCGCCGCCGGGCGCGTGGCTGTCGAACAGGAATCCCGCCGCGCTGGGGTAGCGCAGCTGCAGGGTACGGGCGTTGACCTCTTCGCGCCCGCCCATGGCGATCGCCTTCAGGTACGGCATGTTGAAACTGCGGCAGAAGCTCTCGTCTTCCTCGCCATGGAACTGCAGCAGGGTCGGCCGCACCGTGCGCAGCACCTCGCGCACCTCTTCCTTGCTGTTGTTGCGGAACAGCGCCACCACGTCGACCATCGGCGCGATCGCCTGGCGCATCGCGCGCGCTTCGGCCGGGGCGACCCGGCGGCTGCTCTCGCGGGCAAAGATGAAACCCACTGCGTCCACGCCCAGCTCACCGGCCAGGCGGACGTCGCCGGCGCGGGTCATGCCACAGAACTTGATGCGTGTGCGGTAGTAGGAGCGGCTCATAGCGTGACCTCGGCGGGCAGATGCCAGTTGTCGGGGTACAGGGGCCCAAGGAACACCAGGCCCTGCGGCGGTGCGGTGGGACCGGCTACGGTGCGATCGCGCCCGGCCAGCAGTTCGGCGATCCATTCCACCGGTTTTTCGCCGCTGCCCACCAGGATCAAGGATCCGACGATATTGCGGACCATGTGATGAAGGAATGCATTGCCCTGCACGGCCACTTCAATCACCTCGCCCTGGCGGCTGACCTGCAGCGACTGCAGTTCACGCCGCGCATGCAACGCCTGGCACTGCACCGATCGGAACGCACTGAAGTCGTTCTCGCCAAGCAGGGCCTGGCCGGCGGCATGCATCAGGGTCTCGTCCAGCGCCCGCCGCTCCCAGCTCAGGGTCTGGCGGCCCAGCGCCGGCCGCACTTCGCGGTTGAGCAGCCGATAGCGGTAGCGGCGCGCGCGCGCGGAAAAACGGGCGTGGAAATCATCGGCCACCGGCACGCACCAGCGCACCGCGATCGAGCGCGGCAGGCGGGTGGTGGTGCCGAGCATCCAGGCGCGCGGATCGCGCACCACCTCGGTGTCGAAATGCACGACCTGGCACTGGCCGTGCACGCCAGCATCGGTGCGGCCGGCGCAGACCACCTGCAACGGCGCATCGGCGACCGACGACAGGGCCAGTTCAAGGCTGGCCTGCACGCTGGGGCCACCTTCGCCCAGGTTCTGCCAGCCCCTGAAATCGCTGCCGTCGTACTCGACGCCAAGCGCGTAACGCATGTGCTACCTCGATGCTGCGTGTGGGGCGGCGCTCAGGCCGGGTCGCGTTCGGACCACACCGCCAGTTCGTTGCCACCGGGCTCGACGAACTGGAAGCGGCTGCCCCCGGGGAAGGAAAACACCGGGCGCACGATCTCGCCGCCGGCGTCACGCACCGCTGCCTCGATCGGCGCCAGGCGGTCGGCGTACAGCACCAGCAGCGGTGCGCCGGTATCGCTGGCGCGCTGCGGCTGGCCACGGAAGAAGCCGCCCTGCAGGCGGCCATCGTCGAAGGCGGTGTAGTCGCCGCCATAGTCGACGAACGACCAGCCGAACACCTTCTCGAAGAAGGCGCGGCTGGCCGCCGGATCAGCGGAGGCGAATTCAACGTAATCGATGCGGCGCTCGCGGCTCATGGCACGGTCCTTGTCAGCGGGTTCGGTCACGGCAGGCGCGCCAACAGCTCGCGCGCCTGCGCCTGGCTGTGCAGATCGCCGCCCTCGGCGACTTCCTGCAGCAGGGTACGCGCGGTCTGCGCGTCGCCCAGGTCCAGATAGGCAATGGCCAGCTCCAGCCGCTCCTGGCCGGCACGCGGTGCCCAGCCGGCATCACCGGCCGGTGCCGCGGTGTGTTCTTCGTGCGCGGCCGTGGCCATCGCGTCGTGTGGCGCACCGCTGGAATCGCCGTTGTCATGGTGCTCGGCCGGCAGGTCGAACACGCCGCGGAACTGCGGCTGCTGTTCGGCGTGCAGCGCATAGTCCGGCACCGCGATCTCGTCAGCGACCGCCTGCGCGACCGGCTCATCCGGCACGGGGGTGTCCTGCGTGGGCACCGGCTCGTCCCAGCGCGGCAGATCGGTCACGGCCTCGGGCAGCTCCCCCACTTCGTCATCGCGCAGCGTCTGCGCCTGCCAGTCAGCCTGGGCGGCGACGTCGGCGATCGGTTCGGCAGCCACGTCATCCTGCACCTCGGTTGCGGTCGCCCAGGCCGGCATCGCGGGCTCCTGGCGGCCACTGTCGGACACCACCGACGACCACGAGGACTGCTCGGCCAGCGTATCCAGCGCCGCACCCGCCGGCACCGCCGCGGCCAGGCCAGCCGCATCGCCTTCTTCGCGCAGCGGCGGCAATGGTGACGGCTTGCGCCGGCGCAGCAGCCAGGCTGCCGCCGCGGCGAGCAGCAGCACGGGCAGGCCCAGCCAGTACCACGGTGTTGCCGCGTCGCGGCTGCTCGGCGCCTGGGCCAGGCGTTGCTGCGCGGCAGCCAGGTCGTTGTCCTTCATCGCGATCAGCGACTGCTGCTGTTCCTTCAGCTTCTCCAGGTCGGCCACGCGCTGCTTCAGCTCGCCGATCTCGGCATCGCGGGTAGCGATGTCCTCACGCGCCTGGCGCAGTTGCTCGTTGCCCATCATGTCACCCTCACTGCCGGCAGCGGTGCCGGTGGTTGTGCCCGCTTTCGCGGCGTCGGACGCCAGCGCCGGAGCGATTTCAAGCCGCGCGCCGCTGGCCCCCGACGGGGACGCTGCGTTCGTGGTTTGTGCCTTGGCCACTGCTGCGACGGTACCCGCCGGCTGCGGCACGGTGCGTGCCTGGCGCCATTGCGCCGCGTGTTCGCGCACCAGCGCAGCCGCTTCGGCAGCATCGACCGCCGCCAGCGCATCGCTGCCTGGCATGCGCAGCACTGCGCCCTGCTTGAGCAGGTTCACGTTGCCACGGATGAAGGCTTCGGGATTGGCGCGCAGCAGGGCGATCATCGCGCGATCACGACTGACCTGGTTGCCACGCGCCACCGCGCTGGCAATCTGCGACAAGGTCTGGCCGCGCTGCACGGTGACGCTGCCATCGGCAGGTATGGCCGCAACCGGTGGAGGCACCGCACGCGACCGTGCTGGTGCGGGTGCCGGCGTGGGCGCCGGCGCGGACGGTGGCGTGCCCGGCGCCTCTGCCACAGGTGCCGCTGCCGGCTCGCGGGCAATGGTATTGGACAGGGTGCCAGCCGGTGCGACGATCTCCGGCTCGGCCACGGCCAGTGCGCTGGACGGCGCATCGACCAGCGCCGAGTATTCGCGGACCAGCCGGCCCTGGCCCCAGTCGGCCTCGATCAGGAAGCTCAACGACGGCGTCTCGACCGGCGCCTGCGAGGTCACCCGCACCACCGCCCTGCCCTGCGCGTTGCGGGTCAGTTCGAACTGCAGTTCGCTGACCAGGCCGGTCGGCCGTTGCAGGCCGACGCGCTCGAAGGTGACCGGCGAAGCCAGCGCCACACGCAGGTTTTCCAGCTCGGACGGGTCGGCCGAGACTACCGGGATCTCGGCCAGCAAGGGCTGGCCCGGCTTGGACAGGACACGGATGTCGCCCAACCCCAGGGCGAGCGCCGAACTGCTGGCCAGGGCCAGCAGCGCGGCGGAAAGATAGCTGAGCGGGCGCGTTGCGCCCCTGGCCCGTTTATTCATGGGCGACACTATAAAGCGTGCGGACCAAGGTCCGCACCCACCGATGGACGACCTGCGGCAATGCCGGCCAGCGGCCGGCACTACCGGTGAAGCAACCGCGCTGCTCAGCGCTGTTCGGCGGCGACCAGCTCGGCCAGCTGCACGGCATTCAGTGCCGCGCCCTTGCGCACGTTGTCCGAGACGATCCACAGGTTCAGGCCGCGCGGGTGCGACAGGTCCTCACGGATGCGACCGACGTACACCGCGTCGGTGCCCGAAGCGTGGGTCACCGGGGTCGGGTAGCCACCCGCTTCGTGGCGATCCACCACTTCGATGCCCGGCGACTGCTCCAGCAGCGCACGCGCTTCGGCCACGGTCACCTTGTCGCGGGTCTCAATCGCCACCGATTCGGAGTGGCCGTAGAACACCGGCACGCGCACTGCGGTCGGGTTCACCAGGATGCTGTCGTCGCCGAGGATCTTGCGGGTTTCCCAGACCAGCTTCATCTCTTCCTTGGTGAAGCCGTTGTCCTGGAAGTCGTCGATGTGCGGGATCAGGTTGAAGGCGATCTGCACCGGGAAGCGCTGCGGATCGATTTCCTGGAAGCTGAGCAGCTGGCCGGTCTGCTTGCCCAGCTCTTCCATCGCCGAACGGCCACCACCGGACACCGACTGGTAGGTGGACACGTTGATGCGCTCGATGCCGTACTTGCGGTGCAGCGGCGCCAGCGCCACCAGCATCTGCATGGTCGAGCAGTTCGGATTGGCGATGATGCCGCGCGGACGGTTGGCAACCTGGTCCGGGTTGACCTCGGACACCACCAGCGGCACGTCGTCGTCGTAACGGAAGGCCGAAGAATTGTCGATCACCACCGCACCGGCGGCAGCGAACTTCGGCGCGTATTCCTTCGACACGCTGCCACCGGCCGAGAACAGGGCGATCTCGACGCCGGTCGGGTCGAAAGTGGCCAGGTCCTGCACCGTGACCTTCTGGCCGTTGAACTCGATCTCGCCACCGGCCGAACGCTCGGAGGCCAGGACGCTCAGGGTACCAACCGGGAAATGACGTTCTTCAAGGATCGACAACATGGTCTCGCCAACCGCGCCGGTGGCACCGACGACGGCGACGTGGAAACTGCGCTGTGCATTGCTCATGGGGGGAAACTCTCACGAAAACGGGGATGGGAAAAATCACGCACGACAGCAGGGTTCGGGGAACCTCCTCAAGCGGGGCGCGCGGAGGTTCCCTATCGTTTCCCGGTTTTTTTGCCCAGAGTCACGCGCGCGGCCATCGCCGCGTCAGCGTTGATCGCGCTCGGCATGCGCGACGGATCGCCGTCCAGGCCGAGCCCGGCAACCAGATTATCCACGGCCAGCTGTACCATCGCCGTTCGCGTGGCCAGCGAGGCGCTGCCGATGTGCGGGGTCAGCACCACGTTGCGCAGCGCCAGCAGTTCCGGGCGCACTGCCGGCTCGCCCTCGTACACATCCAGGCCGGCCGCCGCCAGGCGGCCATTGGCCAGTGCATCGGCCAATGCGATCTCATCGACCAGGCCGCCACGGGCGATGTTCACCAGCGTGGCCGACGGCTTCATCTTCGCCAGCGCGGCGGCATCGATCAGGTGATGCGACGCCGGGGTGTACGGCAGCACCAGCAGCAGGTGGTCGGACTGCGCAAGCAGCGTATCCAGGTCCACGTAGGTGGCACCCAGCGCCGCTTCGGTGTCGGCCGGCAGCTGCGAGCGGTTGTGGTAGAGCACCTTCATGCCGAAACCGAGTGCGCCGCGGCGGGCGATGCCCTGGCCGATGCGGCCCATGCCGAGAATGCCGAGCGTGCTGCCGTGGATGTCGGCACCGAGCATGGTCTGGAACGACCACTGCTGCCACTGGCCTTCACGCAGCCAGCGCTCGGATTCGGTGATGCGGCGCGCGGTGGCCATCAGCAGGGCGAAACCGAGGTCGGCCGTGGTCTCGGTGAGCACGTCCGGGGTGTTGCTGGCGAGGATGCCGGCCGCGCTGAGCGCGTCGACATCCAGGTTGTTATAGCCGACGCCGACGTTGGCGATCACCTGCAACTGCGCGGCATCGGCCACCTGGGCCGCGCCGATGCGCTCGTTGAGGGTGATGATCGCGCCCTCGGCGCTGGCCAGCTGCGCGGCGATCTGCTCGGGCGACCAGGCGGTAACGGTGTCGGTGACGCGCAGCTGCACGCGATCGCGCAGCGGCGCGATGGCCGCATCGATCAGCGGCTGGCTCACCCACACCGTCGGCCGCGTGTCAGCCATCGATCTGCCCGGGGATACGCGGGGTGATCGTGCCGACATCGCCACACTGCGCACGATGGCGCAGCGCCTGGTCCATCAGCACCATCGCCACCATCGCCTCGGCGATCGGGGTGGCACGGATGCCGACGCAGGGATCGTGGCGGCCGGTGGTGACCACTTCCACCACGTTGCCGGCGGTGTCCAGCGACGGGCCCGGCAGGCGCAGGCTGGAGGTCGGCTTCAACACGATCGAAGCGACCACCGGCTGGCCGGTGGAAATACCGCCGAGGATGCCGCCGGCATGGTTGCTGGCAAAGCCCTGCGGGGTCAGCAGGTCACGATGCTCGGTGCCCTTCTGCGCGGCGCTGGCGAAACCGTCGCCGATCTCCACGCCCTTCACCGCGTTGATGCTCATCAGCGCGGCGGCGAGTTCGCCGTCGAGCTTGCCGTAGATGGGCTCGCCCCAACCCGGCGGCACGTTGTCGGCGACCACGTCCACGCAGGCACCGACCGAATCACCGGACTTGCGCAGCGCATCCATGTACGCCTCCAGCTCGGGCACCTGCGCGGCGTGCGGCCAGAAGAACGGGTTGTCTTCCACCGCCGACCAGTCGAAGCCGGCCGGGGTGATGTCGCCCAGCTGCGACAGGTAGCCACGCACGGTGACGCCGAAACGCTCGGCCAGCCACTTTTTGGCGACCACGCCGGCGGCCACACGCATGGTGGTCTCGCGCGCCGAGGAACGGCCACCACCACGCGGGTCGCGGATGCCGTACTTGTGCCAGTAGCTGTAGTCGGCATGGCCCGGGCGGAACTGCTGGCCGATGTTGGCGTAATCCTTGCTGCGCTGGTCGGTGTTGCGGATCAGCAGCGCGATCGGGGTGCCGGTGGTCAGGCCTTCGTACACGCCGGACAGGATCTCGACCTCATCGGCCTCGCGGCGCGCCGAGGTGTGCCGGCTCTTGCCGGTGGCGCGGCGCTGCAGGTCGTGGGCGAATTCGGCCGCGTCCAGCGCCAGCCCCGGCGGGCAGCCATCGATCACGCAGCCGATGGCCGGCCCGTGCGACTCGCCGAACGTGGTGACGGTGAACAGTTTGCCGAACGAATTGGAACTCACGGGCGCTGCGCCGCCAGTTCGGTGATGCGCGCGCTGTGGGCGATCAGCTCGCGGCATTCGACCGCGAAGATGCCCATCTGGCCGACCTTGAATTCGATCCAGGCGAAATCGACTTCCGGCAGCAGCTTGATCAGATGCTGTTCGGACTCGCCCACTTCACAGATCAGCAGGCCGTCTTCGCTCAGGTGCAGCGGCGCGTCACGCAGGATCTTCAGCACCAGGTCCAGGCCGTCGTCGCCGGCACGCAGGCCCATGTCCGGCTCGTAGGAGTATTCCTTCGGCAGCGCATCGGTCTCGTCGTTGGTGACGTACGGCGGATTGGTGACGATCAGGTCGTAGTGGCGGCCGGACAGGCCATTGAACAGGTCCGACTTCACCAGGTTGACGTTGTATGCCTGCAGCCGCTCCCGGTTTTCTTCAGCCAGCGACAGCGCGTCGTCGCTCAGGTCGACGCCGTCCACCTGCCAGTTCGGGTAGTAGTGGCCCATGGCGATGGCGATGCAGCCCGAACCGGTGCACAGGTCCAGCGCACGGTACACGTCGCGGCCGGCCAGCCACGGCTCGAAGCCGCACTCGATCAGTTCGGCGATCGGCGAGCGCGGCACCAGCGCGCGCTTGTCGCTCTTGAAGCTCAAACCTGCAAACCAGGCTTCACCTGTCAGGTAGGCGGCCGGGATGCGTTCGTCGATGCGGCGCTGGAACAGCTCCAGCACACGCTGCTTCTCGGCCTGCAGCAGCCGCGCCTGGCCGTACGCCGGGCCGAGGTCGTGCGGCAGGTGCAGGCTGTGCAGCACCAGCTGGGTGGCCTCGTCCAGCGCGTTGTCGTAGCTGTGCCCGAAGGTCAGCCCGGCTTCGTTGAAACGGCTGGTGCCGTAGCGGATCAGATCGATGATCGTGTGGAGTTCGGCGGCCGTTTCAGCGGTCATGGCGGTACTGCGGGCAAAGTGGCCCCCGATTATAGGGGCTGGCGCCCGTGGCGGCATCCGTTGCGGCGGAAACGATCAGGCCACAGCCGGTATGATGGAACCCATTTCGCGCGGGAGCCCCCATGTTCAATCGCAACGCCGGCATCATCCTGCTGATCGCCCTGGCGGCGGGGCTCGGCCTGCTGGCCGCCCAGCAGGTGTTCGCGCCGAAGCCGCCGGCCAACGCCCCGGCTACCGAAGCGATCACCCTGTATCCGCAGCCGCGTGCGCTTCCCGATTTCAACCTCGCGCAGTCCGATGGCACCCGCCTGATCCCCGGCAAGCTGAAGGGCCACTGGACGGTGGTGTTCCTGGGCTTCACCTTCTGCCCGGACGTGTGCCCGACCACCCTGGCCGAGCTGGCCGGCGCGCAGAACCAGTGGGAGGCCCTGCCCGACAGCCTGCGCCCGCGCGTGCTGTTCATCTCGGTCGACCCCGACCGCGACAGCGCCACCCGCCTGGGCGAATACGTGCACGGCTTCCACAAGGACACCCTGGCCGCCACCGCCGACGTTCCCTCGCTGGAGCGCTTCGCCACCTCGCTGGGCTTCGTGTTCCAGAAGGTGCCGGGCAAGCACTTCGACGAGAACCCCGAGGATTACACCGTCGAGCATTCGGCCAGCCTGGCCGTGCTCGACCCGCAGGGCCGCCTCGCCGGCCTGGTGCGCCCCCCGTTCAACGCGCCGGCGATCGCCCGCGACCTGCAGAAGCTGACCGAGAAAACCGCCCCATGAGTCTCACCACCGCCCTGACGTACGTCCTGCCCCACCGTCTGCTGTCCTCGATGGCGCGTTCGCTGGCGTACTCGGACGACCCGCGCGTGTCACGCTGGCTGATCGACACGGTCACCCGCAAGTTCAACGTCAACCTGGATGAGGCGGCCAACCCGGACCCGCGCAGCTATGCCACCTTCAACCAGTTCTTCACCCGTGCGCTGAAGCCGGGCGCGCGGGTGGCCGATGCCGATCCGCGCAGGCTGGTGATGCCGGCCGACGGCCGCATCAGCCAGCTGGGAAAGATCGAGGCCGGTCGCATCTTCCAGGCCAAGGGCCAGTCGTTCACCGCGGCCGAGCTGCTGGGCAGCGACGAGGATGCCAAGCCGTACAACGACGGCCTGTATGCCACCGTCTACCTGTCGCCGCGCGACTACCACCGCGTGCACATGCCCTGGACCGGCACCCTGCGTGAAACCGTGCACGTGCCGGGCCGTCTGTTCAGCGTCGGCCCGGCCGCGGTGAACGGCGTGCCACGCCTGTTCGCGCGCAACGAGCGCCTGGTCTGCCACTTCGACACCAGCTTCGGCCCGATGGTCAGCGTGATGGTCGGCGCATTGCTGGTGTCCGGCGTGGAAACCGTGTGGAGCGGCGAAGAGATCCCGGCCTACGGCGACCGCATCACCCGCAAGGACTACCGTGGCCAGGGCATCCAGCTGGAGCGATTCGCCGAGATGGCGCGCTTCAACTATGGCTCGACCGTGATCGTGCTGCTGCCGCCGGGCGTGGCCGAGTTCGCCCCGCAGCTGGGCGCCGAGAGCCCGGTGCAGCTGGGCCAGGCGCTGGCCACGCTGCGCTGAGGCTTCGGTAGTGCCGGCCACTGGCCGGCATCTCCGTTGATC
>NZ_JASJSU010000014.1:0-35953 GCF_030237045.1 Stenotrophomonas maltophilia group sp. Smal17 | reverse complement strand
TGATCCAACGCGTCGGGCATTGCCGGCCAGCGGCCGGCACTACCGGTACGCGCGTTACTGCAGGGCCGGGGCCGGGCCGACGTCCATGCCGTCGTAGTCTTCCACGCCCTTTTCAGTGGCCAGGGCCGCGAATTCCTGGTTGCGGCGGTCCAGCGAGGCTTCGTCGTGGATCTCCACGCGCTCCACGTGCAGCACATGGAACGGCGCGTCGCCTTCTTCCGGCTCCTGCTCGAACAGTTCGACGAAGGTGTAGCCCTGCGCCTGCAGGTGGTCGGCCAGGGCCTGCAGCGGCTCGGCGGTCGAGTGAACGAAGAAATAGCCCCACAGCAACGGGCCGCTGATGTCCCAGTCGGTGTTCTCGCGGAGGTTGGCGAACAGGTTGCGGGTGTCTTCGAGGTCCATGCGGGTTCCAGGGGTCGTGGGGATTACTTGTCGCAGCCCTGCAGCTTCAGCGTCTGGCCGTGGCGCAGGCTGTAGGCGGGGGCTTTCAGGCCGTTGGCGCGGGCCAGGGTCGGCACGTCGCACTGGAACTTCGCAGCGATGGCGCCCAGGGTCTCGCCCTTGCCCACCTTGTGGCTGCGCACCGGCTTTGCCCGGGCGGGCGCCGGACGCGGGGTCGCCACCGCCGCCACGGGTGTCGTCGGCACGCTGGTCGAGGCTGCGGCATCGGCCACCGGCACCACACCGCCCACCGCCACGCTGCCGGTGTAGCTGGCCGCGGTCGGGCGCTTGATCGCCGCGTTCAGGTCGGCGGTGATCAGGGTGCGGGCCAGGTCCGCACGCGGGCCACTGACGCAGTTGCGCTGGTACAGGCCGGCGATGCGGGTGGTGGCGTTGATCAGCGTGCCGGCCGGAATCCAGCCATCGGCTTCATAGCGCGGGTTGAGGTTGCGCAGCGCGCGCATGTAGCCATCACGGGTGCCGTGGCTGCCCAGGCAGATGGTCAGTTCGTAGATGGTGGTGGACCTGGCCAGGCGCAGCGTGGCCGGCTGCGCGCTGATCTTCGGGAACTCCACGCCGTACTGCTGCGGGTGCAGGAAGATCCAGGCCGCGGCGATCACCATCGGCACATAGTCCTTGGTCTCGCCGGGGAACTGGTTGTAGACGCTGTCGGTCCAGAAACTCTGGCCGCCGCTCTGCTTGAACACCCGCGCGGCGCGGCCTTCGCCACCGTTATAGGCGGCCACCGACATTTCCACGTTGTTGTTGAGCTCGCGCAGGCGCTCGTTGAGGTAACTGGCACTGGCTTCGGCGGCGCTGCGCGCATCGAAGCGCGTGTCGAAACCGGTGCCGTCCGGGCCCAGCCCGAAGCGGCGGCCGGTGGCCGGCATGAACTGCATCAGGCCGGCGGCACCCGCGCGCGATGAGGCATGCACGCGGCCGTTGGATTCCTTGGCCATGATGCCGAACAGCAGCGCCTCGGGCAGCCCGCGCTTTTCCCACTCCGGCCACATCACCGCGCGCAGGTTCTGGTAGTTCTCGTAACTGGTCAGCAGCGCCGGGCGCATGTCGGTCAGCCAGCGGCGGATGCCGGCCTGCACCGCCGGGTTGTACTCGACCATCGTGTCGAAGGCGTGCCGCTTGTCGTTCAGCAGTGCGGCGGCGCGGGCCGCCTCGGGTACGTCTGCGGTGAGCGGACCGATATGGTCGGGGTCGGCTTCCAGGCGGTCGCCGCCCTCATCGGCCACGTCATCGCTGGCCGCCGCATCGGCGTCATGCTTGAGCAGGCGCTTGTAGCTGGCCAGCAGCGTGCCCATCTGGCATCCCTTCTGCTTCACGCAGTCGTTGAGGACATCTTCCATGTCCTCCAGCGCGGCGTCGGCCTCGTTGCTGCCCTTGGGGTCGGCATTGGCGACCAGCAGCAGGGCGTCGCTGTAGCGCTTCTCGGCGGCTGTCATGCGCTGCTGCAGCGCATCGACCTTCACCTTGTCCCGGGCCGAGACCCGTTGCGCATGGGCGTCAGGCGCCAGGGAAACCAGGCCGGCCAGGGCCAGCAGCGGCCAACCGCGGGAAATCAGGACAGGAACGGGCATTGATGGCACTGTGTGCGAAACAGGCAGGCAGAGTAGCGGCGCCGCCAAGGTCGGGGCAAGCCGGACCTTCGGACCGTCACCCCTGCCCGTTAACATTGGGCTATTCACTACAAGGGCTGGACCATGGATCCGATTCTGCTCGGCAAAGGCATCACCGACGATATTGCCGTCACCCTGCTGCCGAAACTCGGCAACCGCCACGGCCTGGTGGCCGGCGCCACCGGCACCGGCAAGACGGTGACCCTGATGACCCTGGCCGAAGGCTTCTCGCGGCTGGGGGTGCCGGTGTTCCTGGCCGATGTGAAGGGCGATGTATCCGGCCTGGCCGTGCCCGGCACCGGTGCCGAGAACCTGCTGCAGCGTGCCGCCGAGATCGGCGTGGCCGACTATGCCCCGGCCGCCAGCCCGACCATTTTCTGGGATCTCTACGGCAAGCTCGGCCATCCGGTGCGCACCACCGTCAGCGAAATGGGCCCGACCCTGCTGTCGCGCATCCTCGAATTGAACGACACCCAGGCCGGCGTGCTCGACATCGTGTTCAAGCTGGCCGACGACCGTGGCCTGCTGCTGCTGGACATGGACGACCTGCGTGCCCTGCTCGGCCTGGTGGCCGAGGAGCGCAAGGACATCTCCACCGAATACGGGCTGGTCAGCGCACAGTCGATCGCCGCGATCCAGCGCTCGGTGCTGCGCCTGGCCCAGGACGGCGGCGAGCACTTCTTCGGCGAACCAGCGCTGGAGCTGGCCGACATCATGCGGGTCAATCACGACGGCCGCGGCATGATCGGCATCCTCGCCGCCGACCAGCTGGTGCTCAAGCCCAAGCTGTATTCCACCTTCCTGCTGTGGCTGTTGTCGGAACTGTTCGAGCAGCTGCCGGAAGTGGGCGACCTGGACAAGCCGAAGCTGGTCTTCATCTTCGACGAGGCGCACCTGCTGTTCGACGATGCGCCGCCGTCGCTGGTGCAGCGCATCGAGCAGGTCGTGCGCCTGATCCGTTCCAAGGGCGTGGGCGTGTATTTCTGCTCGCAGTTCCCCGACGACGTGCCGGGCAACATCCTCGGCCAGCTCGGCAACCGGGTGCAGCACGCGCTGCGTGCGTTCACCCCGCGTGACCAGAAGGCGGTGAAGACCGCGGCCGAAACCTTCGTGCCGAATCCCAAACTGGACGTAGCCAAGGTGCTCAGCCAGCTCGGCACCGGTGAAGCGCTGGTCTCCACGCTGCAGGACAAGGGCATACCGATGCCGGTGCAGCAGACGATGATCGCGCCGCCGCGCTGCCGGATGGGGCCGATCACCGACGCCGAACGCGCCCAGGTGCGCGCCGGCAGCCCGGTCGGCAGCCGCTACGACACCGCGATCAACCGTGAATCGGCGGCGGAGCTGCTGGCGCAGCGCGCGCAGAAGGCGACCGAGCAGGCGCAGGCCCCTGCCGCACGCAGCCGCGAGCAGGACGAGGCGCAGGAAGGAGGCTTCGGCCAGTCGATCAAGGACGCGATCTTCGGCACCAAGCGCCGCCAGGGCATGATCGAGACCATGGCCAAGCAGACCACGCGCACCGTCGGCACCAAGCTGGGCAACCAGATCGTGCGTGGCATCCTGGGCGGCATCTTCGGCGGCAAGCGCTGAGGACCACCTGCTGTTTCCGCGCGTCGCGCCAGGCCTGGTGCGACGCGCCCGTTCCCCATCGCAAGAGAAGTCGTGCTGCATGTCCCGTTGGCGTCCCCCCGCAGAAAAGAGCACCGCGCTGATCACCGCCGCCGGCCACGCCCGGCTGAAGGCCGAACTGGACGAGCTATGGCGGGTGCGACGGCCGGAGGTGGTCAAGGCACTGGCGGCAGCCGCTGCAGAAGGCGACCGCTCGGAAAACGCCGAGTACACCTACCGCAAGAAGCAGCTGGGCGAGATCGACCGCCGCGTGCGCTACCTGACCAAGCGGCTGGAAGCGTTGCGCGTGGTCGACACCACCCCGACCGATCCGCAGGCGGTGTTCTTCGGCGCCTGGGTGGAGCTGGAGAATGTCGACAGCGGCGACACCAGCCGCTATCGCATCGTCGGCCCGGACGAGACCGACGCCGGCCTGGGCTGGATCAGCATCGATTCGCCGCTGGCGCGGGCGCTGCTGAAAAAGCGGCTGGATGATGAATTTTCGGTGGAGCTGCCCGGCGGGCAGTTCACCTTCGCGGTGATCGGGGTGGAATACGCACCGTTGTAGAGTCGAGCCATGCTCGACTGCGTTGCCGTTGTAGAGTCGAGCTTGCTCGACTACACCTGCAGCCAGTCGAGCAAGCTCGACGCTACGCAACGGGGCAGTCGAGCGAGCTCGACTCTACTGGGCCGCGTGCAACGGCGGCGGGTACGCGCGGCCGGCACGCAGCGGACGGAAGTAGTCGGCGTCGGCGTAGAAGGCGGCATCCTGCCTTTCATGCCAGCCGGGAATGCCCGCCAACGGCAGCGGCCGCAGCTGCGCCGGATCGGTGATCGCCCTGCCCTCGCCGATGGCCGCGGCCACCTCGGCGATGCAGCGATCATCATCATCCCCCTGCACCACCACGCACTTGCCCACCAGCAGGCGGCCCGGCAGCAGTGCCTGTTCCATCAGCGCATGGCCGAATACCGCAGCGATGGCGATGTCACCGCTGTGCCAGCGCGTCGGCTCGAACAACGCAGGCCAGTCATGCCCATCCCATGCCGCGAGCAACGCGTCATCGCACACGCGCACGATCACGCCGGTTTCGTCGAACTGGGTCAGTGCCGCCTGCGCGCGGTTGCGCTGGCCCGGCGGCATTGTCTCGATATGCCGGCATTGCTGCGCGTTGAGTGCTTGCTTGAGCTGCGGGAAACGGGCCCACACCAGTGCATTGAACAGGTCATGCCAGTTGTCGGCACGGGTAGCGATGCGTCCCTGCGCGATACGCACCTCGTAGTGCAGGCCGTCGGCCAGCAGCGCAGCGTCCTGCTCGAGCAGGCGCTTGCCGGGCAGCGCCAGCCGCGCATCAAGCGCAGCGATGGACGGCCATGCAGTGCCGCCCAGCAGGTCACGGAAGTCCTGCAGCCCGCCAAACAGCGGATGCCTGAATGCCTGCGGATCAACCGCCGCACGCGGCGGCGGCACGAAGCGCCGGGGGCCGCCGTTGTCACCGGCGGCGGCGGTCACAGCATCTTGAGATCGAACGCCGGGCGGGTGGCGGCCGCCAGCGCGTCACCATACAGGTCGTGCTCGTCGCTCTCGGTGATCTCCACGTCGACGAATTCGCCTACGCGCAGCGGCACCTGGTCGGCGTTCTGGATGTGCACCAGGCCGTCGATCTCCGGCGCATCGGCCTTGGAACGGGCCACGGCGATGTCGCCTTCGATGGCATCGACCAGGCACTGCTGCACGGTGCCGATCTTGGCTTCCAGGCGCGCGGCGGAAATCTGCGCCTGCTTCTCCATGAAGCGTGCCAGGCGTTCCTGCTTCACTTCCTCCGGCACGGCGTCGGGCAGATCGTTGGCAGTGGCGCCCTCGACCGGCGAGTAGGCGAACGCACCCACGCGGTCCAGCTGTGCTTCGTCGAGGAACGACAGCAGCTCTTCGAACTCGGCCTCGGTCTCACCCGGGAAGCCGACAATGAAGGTCGAACGCACGGTGATGTCCGGCGCGATGCGGCGCCAGTTCTGCACGCGTTCCAGAGTCTTCTCGACCGCGCCCGGACGCTTCATCAGGCGCAGGATGCGCGGGCTGGCGTGCTGGAACGGGATGTCCAGGTACGGCAGGATGCGGTTCTCGGCCATCAGCGGCACGACTTCGTCCACGTGCGGATACGGGTAGACGTAGTGCATGCGCACCCACGCATCCAGCTCGGACAGGCCTTCGCACAGCGCCTTCAGGCGGGTCTGGTAGGCCTTGTCGCGCCACATCTTCTCGGCGTACTTCACGTCCACGCCGTAGGCCGAGGTGTCCTGCGACACCACCAGCAGTTCACGCACGCCGCCACGCACCAGGCGCTCGGCTTCGCGCAGTACCTCGTCGACCGGGCGCGAGACCAGCTTGCCGCGCATCGACGGGATGATGCAGAAGCTGCACTTGTGGTTGCAGCCCTCGGAAATCTTCAGGTAGGCATAGTGGCGCGGGGTCAGCTTGATGCCATAGTCGGGCACCAGGTCCACGAATGGATCGTGCTTGGGCGGCAGCGCTTCGTGCACCGCTTCCATCACGCTCTGGTAGTCCTGCGGGCCGGACACCGCCAGCACGTTCGGGTACGCCTCGCGGATCTGTTCCGGGCGCTTGCCCAGGCAGCCGGTGACGATGACCTTGCCGTTCTGGTTCATCGCCTCGCCGATCGCGTCCAGCGACTCGGTCACTGCCGAATCGATGAAGCCGCAGGTGTTGACCACCACCACGTCGGCCGAATCGTAGGACGGGACGATGTCGTAGCCCTCCGAGCGGAGCTGGGTGAGGATGCGCTCGGAATCGACGAGGGCCTTCGGGCAGCCAAGGCTGACGAAGCCGACTTTGGGGTTCAGCTGGGACATGGAATCGCGGGACTCTGGGGGCCTGGGCCCCTGCCGGCGTGGCAGGGGTTCCTGGGGGCCGGGGCCTGAAAGGGCGCCAGTATACCGGGGTTGGGCGCGGCGCTCTGAACGGCCAGCCGCCCGATCCCGCACAGCCGCTGACACGCTGCTAACCCGCGCAGCGCCGACAATGCAGTCCTGTTCCCTGCAACGAGGAAGATGACGATGGCCGAGTGGATCACCCTGGATACCCATCACGGCCCGGTACGGGCCTGGCAGGCCCTGCCGGAAGGCACCCCGCGTGGCGGGCTGGTGGTGGTGCAGGAAATCTTCGGCGCCAACCCGCACATCCGCAGCGTGGCCGAGCGCTTCGCCGCCGAAGGCTACGCGGTGCTGGCGCCGTCGTTCTTCGACCTGGTCGACGGCCCCGATGCCGACCCCGACGCCCTCCCCTACAGCCCCGAGGGCGTGAAGGACGGCCTGGAACGGGTCGCCGCGCTGGGCATGGAGAAGGCGCTGGAAGTGGTCCGCGCCGCGGCAACCCGACTGGCCCCCTACGGCAAGGTCGGCACGGTCGGCTACTGCTGGGGCGGCACCGTGGCGATGCTGTCGGCAGTGCGCCTGGGCCTGCCCTCGGTCAGCTACTACGGTGCGCGCAACGTGCAGTTCCTCGATGAGACGCCCAAGGCCCCGGTGATCTTCCACTTCGGTGCCCAGGACAAGAGCATCCCGCCGGAGGCGGTGCAGGCCCACCGCGAGAAGCTGCCGCAGATGGCCACCTTCGTCTATCCGGCCGATCACGCCTTCAACCGCGAGGTCGGACATGCGTATGATCCAGACAGCGCCACCCTGGCGCTGCAACGCACCCTGGACTTCTTCTCGGAGCATCTTGGATGAGCGAATTCGAACTCGATTCACGCCTGGCCACCGATAGCGTGCTGGTGGCCGAAGGACCGTTGTCGCAAGTGCGACTGATGAACGACGAACGATTCCCCTGGCTGGTGCTGGTACCGCGCCTGGCCGGGGTGACCGAGTGGATCGAGCTGGACGGCGAACAGCAGGACAAGCTGCGCACCGAGCTCAACCGCGCCTGCAAGGCCCTGAAGGGCGCCGACGGCGTGGAGAAGATCAACATCGGCGCGCTGGGCAACATCGTGCGCCAGCTGCATTTCCACGTGATCGGCCGCCATGACGGCGATCCGGCCTGGCCGGGCCCGGTCTGGGGCAGCGGCCCGGCACACCGCTACGAGCCGTCGGCACTGGACCAGCATGTCGCCTACTGGAAGGACCGGCTAGGATATCCGGCCCACTCCTGAGCCTTCGCCGACCCGATGCGATTCAACCTCGTTGCCGCCATCCTGCTGATCCTGATCGGCCTGTTCATGCTTGCCAGCAACCTCGGCTGGACGCACCTGAACCTGTCCAAGCTGCTGCTGACGTGGTGGCCGGTGGCACTGGTGGGCGTCGGCATCGCCATGCTGTTCGGTCGCGGAAAATGACGAAGGCGGCGCATTGCGCCGCCTTCCTTCATGTAGAGCCGAGCATGGCTCGGCTCCACAAACGGCCCACCGTCATCAGGTCCGCGGCAGGGTCACGCCGGTCTGGCCCTGGTACTTGCCGCCACGATCCTTGTACGACGTTTCGCAGACGTCATCGGATGCCGCCTGGAAGAACAGCATCTGGGCCACGCCCTCGTTGGCGTAGATGCGCGCCGGCAACGGCGTGGTGTTGCTGAATTCCAGGGTCACGTGGCCTTCCCATTCCGGCTCCAGCGGGGTCACGTTGACGATGATGCCGCAGCGCGCGTAGGTGCTCTTGCCCAGGCACACCACCAGGGTGTCGCGCGGGATGCGGAAGTACTCGACGGTCCTGGCCAGCGCGAAGCTGTTCGGCGGGATGATGCACTCGTCGCCGACGATATCCACAAAGCTGCCCGGGTCGAAGTGCTTGGGATCGACGATCGTCGAGTTGATGTTGGTGAACACCTTGAATTCGCGCGAGCAGCGCACGTCGTAGCCATAGCTGGACGTGCCGTAGCTGACGATGCGCTCGCCGTTGGCCTGCTTGACCTGCCCGGCCTCGAACGGCTCGATCATGCCGTGCTGCTCGGACATGCGGCGGATCCAACGGTCACTCTTGATGCTCATGCTTTGTCCTGGGAATGCGAGGGGGCGCGAGGATTCTAGCAGGGGGCCGGGCGTGGCCGGCGGCCCCTGCGCAGGCACTTACAGCAGCGAAGACAGGATCGGGATCGACGCGCGCGGGCGCTTGCCGACTTCCTCGACCAGGCGCTGTGCGGCATGGCGATAGGCCTGGGCCGGCACCGAATCGGGCTGGGCGACGGTGATCGGGGTACCGGCGTCGCCCTGCTCGCGGATGCCGATCTGCAGCGGCAGCGAGCCCAGCAGCGGCACGCCGTACTGCGCCGCCATGCGCTCGCCACCGCCTTCGCCGAACAGGTGCTCGACGTGCCCGCAGTTGCTGCAGGTATGCACGGCCATGTTCTCGACGATGCCCAGCACCGGTACTTCGACCTTCTCGAACATCTTCAGCGCCTTCTTCGCATCCAGCGTGGCGATGTCCTGCGGCGTGGTGACGATCACCGCACCGGCCAGCGGGATCTTCTGGGTCAGGGTCAGCTGGATGTCACCGGTGCCCGGCGGCAGGTCGATCAGCAGGAAGTCCAGGTCATCCCACAGGGTGTCGTTGAACAGCTGGGTCATCGCCGAGGTGGCCATCGGGCCGCGCCAGATCATCGGCGTGTCCTCTTCGATCAGGTAGCCGATCGACATGGTATCCACGCCGAACGCGCGCAGCGGCTCGATGCTCTTGTTGTCAGGGCTTTCCGGACGGCCGGACAGGCCCAGCATGGCCGGTACGCTGGGACCGTAGATGTCCGCATCCAGCACGCCTACACGCGCACCCAACTGCTGCAGCGCAACGGCCAGGTTGACCGCGGTCGTCGACTTGCCGACGCCGCCCTTGCCCGAACCAACCGCGATCACGTTGCGGATGCGGGCATGCGGCGTCAGCCCCTTCTGGACCTGGCTGGCATGGGGACGGCGGAGAGAACTGTTCACAACGGGCACCAGCGGAATCAGGGGGGGATAACCCAACATCATACAAGCTGGACGTAGCCTGACTGAAATTCAGGATTGCTACGGATTCGTGCACAGATTGTTAAGTTCATGTTACGTTCCTGAAGCACTGTTTTGGGCTGCGGGGCTGGTCTCCAGCACGCACGATGGCGCATGCGCAGTGCCGATTTTTGTTTCTGCTCTCTATTGGAACTACATGAAATACGTAAGCAACACCGCACGTCGCAACACGCTCGCCGTCGCCCTGATTTCCGCTCTGATGGCCGCCGCCCCGGCAATGGCCCAGGACAAGGCGACCAACCTGGACAAGATCACCGTCACCGGTTCGCTGATCCCGCAGACCCAGGTTGAAACCCAGACCCCGGTGATGTCCATCACCGCCGAAGACATCCAGACCCGCGGCTTCAGCAGCGTTGCTGAAGTGCTGCAGCAGTCGTCGCTGACCACCGGCGGCCTGCAGGGCGGCCAGACCTCGGGTTCGTTCACCCAGGGCGCCGAAGCAGCCGGCATGTTCGGCCTGAACCCGGGCTACACCAAGTACCTGATCAACGGCCGCCCGATGCTCTCGTATCCGGCGCTGTACAACGGCAGCGACACCTTCAACAACATCAGCGGCATTCCGATCGACATCGTCGAGCGCATCGAAGTGCTGCCGGGTGGCCAGTCCTCGCTGTACGGCTCGGACGCCATCGCCGGTGTGGTCAACATCATCCTGAAGGAGCGCATGGACGGTGGCACGATGACCGTCCGTGGCGGCACCTACACCGAAGGCGGCGGCAGCAACATCCGCTTCAGCGCAGCCAAGGGCTTCAACGCGTTCGACGACCGCTTCCACGCGCTGGTCAACGTGCAGATCGAAAACGGCAGCCCGATCTGGGGCTACCAGCGTGACATCACCAAGCAGAACAACCCGGTCGGCTACACCGCACAGGTGCCGTCGAACGACTTCGCCGTCATCACCAACGCAGACAACAAGCTGCTGATGATGGATCCGAGCCGCTGCGCCAACGTCGCAGGCCTGTACGACGGCACCACCGTTGTCGGCAAGCGCACCTCGGGCGAGTCCTGCGGTTCGGTGTACAGCGCCGGCTACAAGACCCTGAAGAACGGCAAGAACAGCGGCCAGTTCTACTCGTCGATGACCTTCGACGTGAACGACAACTTCCAGCTGTTCGCCGACGTGCTGTACAGCAAGGAAAAGACCGAGTTCACCTCCGGCTCCAGCGCCCTGTGGTGGGGCACCAAGTCGGTCATGGGTGGCTTCTATGACCAGGGCATCGGCAAGGTCGTCAACCTGCAGCGCGCCTTCGCACCGGAAGAAATCGGCCCGGGCCACTACAACAACATCCTGAACTCCGATGAGAGCCGCGCCTACCAGGTCACCCTGGGCGGCAAGGGCATGGTCGGCGACTGGGATTACAGCGCCAGCTTCACCCGCGGCGAATACCGCCTGGACCAGAACCGCTTCGTGCGCTTCAAGGACAAGATCGAGGACTTCTTCGGCCAGACCGTGCTGGGCCCGCGCCTGGGCACCTACACCGATCCGAAGGACCCGACCGCCACGTTCGGCATCTACAACCCGAACTACGCTGCGTTCTACTCGCCGATCACCCCGGACCAGTTCGCCAGCTTCACCGGCTACGGCACCCACCGCAGCAAGACCTGGCAGAACCTGGGTCGCGTGCAGGTGACCAACGGCTCGCTGTTCAGCCTGCCGGGCGGTGACGCCGGCCTGGCCGTCGTCCTGGAAGGCGGCAGCGAAGGTTGGGACTACTCGCCGGACCAGGCCTTCATCGATGGCAACGTGTGGGGCACCACCGCCGTCGCCGGCGCCGGTCACCGCAGCAACTACGCGGTCACCAGCGAACTGCGCATGCCGCTGTTCGAGAAGCTGACCGTCAGCGCCTCGGGCCGCTATGACGCGTTCAAGATCGCCGACAAGACCGTCGACAAGGCCACCTACAGCATCGGCCTGGAATTCCGTCCGATCGAAAGCCTGCTGCTGCGCGGCAAGTACGGCACCGCCTTCCGTGCACCGACCCTGTCCGATGCGTTCCAGGGCATGAGCGGCTCGTACTCGTCCGGCCAGAACGATTACTACCGTTGCAGCCAGCTGGGCTACGCGCTGCGTGACGAGGCCTGCTCGTTCTACAAGAACACCTCGGTGTACAGCGAAAAGTCCGGCAACCCGGACCTGAAGCCGATCACCGCCGACGTGTGGAGCGCGGGCGTGGTGTGGGCCCCGGTGAGCAACTTCTCGCTGTCGGCCGACTACTACAACTGGAAGATCAAGAACGAGGTCAAGACCCTGAGCACCGACCAGCTGCTGCTGGCCGAGTACCAGTGCCGCAACGGCCTGCCGAACAACACCTCGGCCAGCTGCCAGAACGTGACCGACTGGGTGTCCCGCGATGCCGGTGGCAACCTGACCCGCGTGTACACGCCGAAGCTGAACGTTGCCAGCCAGAACCTGGAAGCGGTGACCGTGGCGGCGAAGTACCAGCAGGATATCGGCCGCTTCGGCTCGCTGATGTTCTCCGGCAACTACACCAACATGCTCAAGCGTGAAGTGCAGCCGATGCCGGGCGCCGCCAAGCTCGACCTGCTGAGCGATCCGTACAACATGTGGTACTACGACAACTTCGCCAAGGTCCGCGGCGATCTGTCGGTGGCCTGGAACATCGCCAAGTTCACCACCACCGTGTACGCCAACTACGTCGGCAGCACCCCGAACTACCTGGCCTACACCGGCCGCAGCTACGGCTACGTCCACTCTTCCGGCGCCAAGGCGGGCAAGTGGGGTTCGTACACCACGTACAACCTGAGCATGAACTACCAGGCACAGGACGATCTGGTGCTGTCGCTGATGGTCAACAACGTGTTCAACAAGCTGCCGGAAGGCCAGCGCTACAACTACCCGGGTAACGAATCGACCCCGTTCAATGACGGCTTCTACAGCGTCTACGGCCGCCAGATCTCGGCCCAGGTCAAGTACAACTTCTGATCCCGTCGTTTTCCGGACTTCGTGTCTGGACCAGGCCCCGCTTCGGCGGGGCCTTTTTTTTGCCTGGGAAAACCGGTCAGAAAATGAAAGGGCGTCCCGATTGTTAATGACTGATCATTTTGCATTCATTCATTTCGCCAGATTCAGCAAAACCGGACAATATCCGCAAATTGTTGTTTTCAAAGAACACATGCACAGAACTGTGACAAAGCCAGTCAAATGCGATTACACATCTGCGCATTTCAAGTTAAGCCCATGTTAGGTTTCAGGCACACCGCCCCGCATGCCTGCAGAGCGGCCGGACATAAATCGAGCCCCGGGAAGGGGAAACGCGTTCTTACGATCACACGGAGTAATCGCATGTCTCGCAGTCGCTTCTTGTTCCCACGCCATCCGCTCACCTGCGCCGTGCTCAGCGGCCTGTTCCTTGCCAGCGCCAGCACCGGTGCGCTCGCGCAGGACAGCAAGAGCGCAGCCACCAACCTCGACCGGGTCACGGTCACCGGTTCGCTGATCCCGCAGACCCAGATCGAAAACCAGACGCCGGTGCTGACCATCAGCGCCGAGGCGATCCAGGCGCGCGGCTTCTCCAGCGTTGCCGAAGTGCTGCAGCAGTCCTCGCTCACCACTGGCGGCCTGCAGGGCGGCCAGACCTCCGCATCGTTCACCCAGGGCGCCGAAGCCGCCGGGATGTTCGGCCTCAACCCGGGCTACACCAAGTACCTGATCAATGGCCGCCCGATGTTGTCCTACCCGGCGCTGTACAACGGCAGCGACGCGTTCAACAACATCAGCGGCATCCCGATCGATATCGTCGACCGCATCGAAGTCCTGCCGGGCGGCCAGTCCTCGCTGTATGGCTCGGACGCCATTGCGGGCGTGGTCAACATCATCCTGAAGGAGCGCATGGATGGCGGCACGCTGAATGTCCGTGGCGGCGCCTATTCGGACGGTGGCGGCGCCAGCTTCCGGGTGAGCGGGGCCAATGGCTTCAACAGCCGCGATGATCGCTTCCGCGCGCTGGTCAACGTGCAGTATGAGAAGACCAACCCGATCTGGGGCTACCAGCGCGACATCACCAAGCAGAACAATCCGCGCGGCTATACCCGCCAGCTGCCCTCGAACGACTTCCTGGTCTTCGATGCTGACACCGATGACTTCCTGATGATGGATCCGAGCAACTGCGCCAGCGTTGCCGGGCAGTTCGATGGCACCACCATCCTGGGCACGCGCCGGGCCGGTCAGTCCTGCGGCTCGGCGTTCGGTGCCGGCTACAAGACGATCAAGAACAGCAAGGAAAGCAGCCAGTTCTATTCGGCGCTGACCTACGATGTAAATGACAACCTGCAGCTGTTCGGCGATGTGCTCTACAGCTACGAGACCGTCAAGTACAACACCGGTTCCGGCTACAACTACTGGGGCACGGACATCAGCATGGGTCCGTTCTTCGATCAGTCCAGTGGCCGCTATCTCGGCCTGCAGCGCGTGTTCGCCCCCGAAGACATCGGCGGTGGCGGCTACCGCGACATCATGAATACCGACCGCAGCAAGTCCTACCAGGTCACGCTGGGCGCACGCGGTGCGATCGGCAGCAACTGGGACTACGAGGCCAGCATCACCCGCGGCGAGTACAAGCTGAACGAGCGTGGCTACGCGCGCTGGAACGACCCGATCAACAACTGGTTCGCCGACAACGTGCTGGGCCCGGTGCTGGGTGAGACCGACGACGGCTACAACATCTACAACCCGAACTGGGGTGCCTTCTATTCCAAGCTGCCGGAGGGCGCTTTCCAGAGCTTCACCGGTTTCACCACCAGCCGCAGCCGCACCTGGCAGACCCAGACCCGCGCCCAGCTCACCAACAGTTCGCTGTTCAAGCTGCCCGGCGGCGACGCCGGATTCGCCGCCGTGATTGAAGGCGGCAGCGAAGGCTGGACCTACACCCCGGATGCGCGCCTGACCGACGGCACGGTGTTCGCCACCACCGCCGTGGCGGGCAACGGCCACCGCAGCAACTATGCGGTGACCGGCGAACTGCGCCTGCCCCTGCACGACATGCTGACGGTCACCGCCTCCGGTCGCTACGACAACTTCAAGATTGCCGGGCATACCGTCGACAAGCCGACCTACAGCATCGGCCTGGAGTTCCGTCCGTTTGAAAGCCTGCTGGTCCGCGGCAAGTACGGCACCGCGTTCCGCGCACCCTCCCTGCCCGACGCCTTCCAGGGCAAGAGCGGTTACTACGCCAATGGCTCCAAGGATTACTACCGCTGCGGCCAGCTCGGTTTCGATCCTTCCAACACGGTCGATTGCCGCTACGGCAGCGTGTCGGTGTTCGGCACGCAGTCGGGCAATCCGGAGCTGAAGCCGATCACTGCCGACGTATGGAACGCGGGCCTGGTCTGGGCGCCGATCAGCAATCTCTCCGTGTCGCTGGACTACTACAACTGGAAGATCAAGAACGAGGTCAACACCCTCAGTTCCGACCAGTTGCTGCTGGCCGAGTACTACTGCCGCAACGGCCTGTCCAACACCGCCGGTGCCTCCTGCGAGGATGTGGCCAACTGGGTCACCCGTGATGCCACCGGTGCGCTGGAGGAAATCTACACGCCGAAGCTCAACGTGGCACGGCAGAACCTGGAAGCGGTGACCGCCAGTTTCAAGTACGTGCAGGACATCGGCCGCTTCGGCTCGCTGCAGTTCTCCAGCAACTACACCAACATGCTCAAGCGTGAACTGCAGCCGCAGCTCAACGACCCGTTCCTGGACCTGCTGGGCAACCCGTATGCGATGTGGGTGTACGACTCCTATGCCAAGGTCCGGGCCGACGGCTCGGTGGGCTGGGCAATCGACAGGTTCACCACCACGCTGTACTTCAACTACATCGGCCGCACGCCCAACTACATGTCCTACGTGGGACGCGGCTACGACTACGTTGACCCGACCTCCGGCTACAAGGCCGGCAAGTGGGGCTCGTACACCACGTACAACCTGAGCGTGAACTACCGCGCGATGGACAACCTGACGTTCTCGCTGATGGTCAACAACCTGTTCAACAAGGTGCCGGACAACCAGCAGCACTCCTACGCGGGCAACATCGACGTGCCGTACAACAACGCCCTGTACAACGCCTACGGGCGCGCGATCTACGTGCAGGCGCAGTACGACTTCGGCGCGAAGTAAGGCGCCCTGCCGTGCCAGAGGAGACCCCGCTTCGGCGGGGTCCGTCCTTTCCTGCACCCGGCAAGTGCGAACTGCATCACTGTTCGTACCGGGTGGCGACAGAGACCGTCTACCCGCCCTGCCCCGTGCCCAAGGCACGGGTCTTCTTGCCAGCGGCCCCTTTTCCCTTCTGTTCCCTGAACGCAACGTTCCCGCACCCAAGCAAGCGACGGTCCAGGCCGCCCGTTCAGGAAGGCTTTGCAACTTCTTTCATATCAATGAGTTGCGAAGAAATCGCGGAGAAATCAAGGCTTTGCCTACCTTGGCTTCATGACGGCCGCATGAACAGTTGACAGGCCAAGTTAAGTCTGTGTTAACTTTGGTTCATCGGCTTGTGAAGCCGGTGAGAAGTGGGCTACAGCCCATCAGGGACGGCGGCAAGCCTCCAGGGAGCCGACCGATGTTTGATTCATCAGGGGATCTACACATGACCATCCGCAAGGCGCTCAGCCGCCACCCGCTGAGCTTTGCGCTCACCACGGCCCTGCTGGCCACCGGCATCGCTCCGGCCTTCGCCCAGGAAGCTGGCAACGAAGCAGGCGGCAAGAACGCAACCAATCTCGACCGCGTCTCGGTGGTCGGCTCACGCATCAAGCGCTCTGATGTCGAAGGCCCGGCGCCGGTGACCGTGATCACCCGCACCGACATCGACCGCGAAGGTTTCCAGACCGTCGGTGACATGCTGCAGACGCTGACCCAGAACACCACGTCGTCCTTCACCGGCGACCTGGCCGTTACCGGCTTCACCCCCAATGCCCAGGTGGTCAACCTGCGCAACCTGGGTCCCGGCTACACGCTGACCCTGGTCAACGGCCGCCGCCCGGCGCAGTACCCGCAGCCGTACAACCGCGACAACAACGTCGCCAACATCAACTCGATCCCGAGCAGCATCGTCGAGCGCGTGGAAGTGCTGACCGGTGGTGCATCGGCCATTTACGGCTCCGACGCCGTGGCGGGCGTGGTCAACATCGTGCTGCGTGAGCACTACGACGGCAACCTGGTGCGCGTGACCGCCGGCACGACTGCCGAAGGCGGCGGTGACACGGTCAACGTGGAACTGACCGGTGGCCGTACCGGTGACCGCTGGAGCGCGGTGTGGGCGCTGCAGTACAGCGACCGCGAGCCGGTGTTCGCCAGCCAGCGCAAGTGGCTGTCCGACCTGCGCGAGGGTCCGCTGGGCAGTACGGCGACCCCGAACCTTTCGATGGCCGTCATTCGTGGCCTGGCCTCCGCCAATGGCCCGCTCAACCACAACGTCCTGTACCCGGGCCAGGAGAAGTGCGACGCACTGGGCTTCGACACGGTCACCACCGCGTCCCGCGGCAAGTACTGCGGCTCATACACCAGCAACGCCGCCCGTTCGATCTCCAACAAGCGCCAGTTCTACTCGGCCTACGGTTACGGTACCTTCGACTTCACCGATACCACCCAGGGCTTCGCCAGCGTCAACTACTACACCACCAAGGCCAAGGCCAGCGCGGGTACGGAGTTCTGGGCGACGTCGGGCGACCGCTTCAACCAGACCAGTGCCGGTGCAGCCACCCGGTACTTCTGGGACCCGAACCTGAAGGATATGGTGTCGCTGCAGCGCATCTTCACTCCGCAGGAGCTGGGCGGCAACGAAGCAGCCAGCACCCTGTATGACGAGTACACCTACGACTTCAACGTCGGTGTGCGTGGCAACTTCGCCGACCGCTTCGACTGGGAAGCCAGCGCCGGTTACGGCTACTACGACTACAAGATGGATCGCCCGCGCCTGCTCGCGCAGGCCGTGCATGACTACTTCCTCGGCCCACGCCTGGGCTACCTCAACTCCACCGGCGGTACCACCGGCAACGCGATCTATCCGGTCTACGCCTTGAACCAGGATCGCTGGACGTCGCCGATCACGCCGGACATCTACCGCTCGTTCTCGACGCGCGTGATCAACCGTTCGGAGACCAGCGTCGCCAACGCCAACTTCAACGTCAGTGGCGATCTGTTCGATCTGCCGGCCGGCGCCCTCGGCTTCGCGGGTGTGCTGGAATGGAACCGGCAGAAGATGGACATGGTCAGCGATCCGCGCACCGATCAGTTGCGTCCGATCGACAACCAGACCATCTACAACCTGACCAGCTCGGGCGAAACCCACGGTACCCGCGACCGCTACGCCATTGGTGCGGAATTCCGCGTGCCGATCTTCAGCAGCCTCAGCGCCAATGCCGCGGCCCGCTATGACAAGTACGACGACATCTCGTCGGTCGATGCGGCCACCACCTACAACTTCGGCCTGGAATGGCGTCCGTTCAGCAACCTGCTGGTCCGCGGCAGCTACGCCACCAGCTTCCGCGCCCCGGACATGCAGCTGATCTACGCACAGGGTGCGGCGTCCTACACCACCGAGCTCGACGAGTATGCGTGCCGCTCGGGTACCGGTGCCGGCGCAGCGCAGGGTCCGCGTACCCGTGCCGCCTGTAATGCCACCGCCAACGATCCGACCAAGTACTCGGTGCAGACCCTGGTGGCAGGCAACCCCAACCTGACCGAAGAGAAGGGCAAGTCGTGGGGCGCGGGCTTCGTGTGGGACGTGACCGATGGCATGTCGCTGACGGTTGACTACTACCGCATCCGCCTGGAAGACGCCGCTGCGCAGCTCAGCAACGACTACCTGCTGCGCTCCGACGCCGCCTGCCGCCTGGGCAGCACCAGCGACCCGTCGCGCCCGATGCCGAGCGCTGCACTGTGCTCGCAGCTGTCGACCCTGATCACCCGCGTCAACCAGCCGGACGCTCCGGACAACGGCCGCATCAGCCGCATCAACAATGCTTACATCAACACCGCGCTGCAGGACACCAGCGGCATCGATGCCAGCTACAAGTACAACCTGGACACCGATCGCTGGGGTCGCTTCAACTTCGACCTGGGCTATTCGCTGACCCTGACCAACAAGTACAAGCAGCTGAAGGATGAGCCGCTGATCGACTACCGCGATCTGCCGCCGGAGTACTGGAACCCGGAACGCAGCCGCGCCCGCGGCAGCGTCACCTGGTCCAAGGGCGACTGGGCAACCACCGTGTTCGGTACCCGCTACGGCTCGGCATTCAGCAGCCTTGACACGGCGGGCACCAACAGCGCGGGCGGCTACTACCCGCGTCGCCTGCCGCCGTTCTTCCTGTGGAACCTGAGCGTTGGCAAGAAGTTCGGCGAGAACGTGCTGGCAACCTTCCAGGTGGTCAACGTGTTCGACAACCAGTACCGCAAGGACAACAGCCGTACCGCCTATCCGTTCTATGACCCGTTCATTGGCGCCGACCCGCTGGGCCGTCGCTTCTACATGAGCCTGCAGTACAAGTTCTGATCATCTGCGGATGATGTAAGCACGGATGGAAAGCCCGGGCACGTACCGGGCTTTCCTTTTTTTGAATGCGGTGAACCCGATCACCGCAGCGGACAAGGAACCTGCCCATGCAGAAGATGTCGAAGCTGTTCACCCCGCTGGCCATTGCCATGGCTGCGCTGCTGCCACCGGCCACGTTTGCCGCGCCGTCGTCCACGCCTTACTCGATCGAAGATTTCGTCAAGCACGCGACGTTCAATTCCGCCCGGATCTCGCCCAATGGCGACTACCTGGCGATCAGCGTCGACCTGGGCGAACAGGATGTGCTGACCATCCTGCGCACCAGCGATCTGAAGGTACTGAAGGTCAACCAGCTGCCCGACAAGAAGAGTGTCGGTGCGTTCCACTGGATCTCTCCCCAGCGGCTGATGTTCAATGCCGTGAAGAAGCAGGGCGGGTATGCGCAGCCGTTCCCCACCGGCGAATGGTTCGCCGTCAACGCCGACGGCAGCCAGGCGCGGCCGGTGATCTTCTACGGCACCCGCGATGCCACCCAACGCAGCAAGAGCGTGGGCAACGAATCGTACTCGCTGCTCGATACCCTGCGCGGCGATGACCAGAACGTGATCATGCAGGTGCGCTACCCGCGCTCGTCCGAGGGCGCGGGAACCCAGGTGGTCAGCGTGGACACCATCAGCGGCCGGCGTACCCCGTTGGCACGCGCGCCCAAGGAGAACTGCGATATCGCACTGGATGCCGGCAAGGAGCCGCGCTTCGCCGTGTGCAGTTCCAGCCGCGACGAAAGCGGCGAATACGATGAACGAAGCGAACTCTATCGGCGCGATGGCAGCAACTGGACGCTGATCAACGCATCCAAGTCCGATGGCCAGCACCTGCGCGTGTTGCGCACCACCGCTGACGGCACGGTCTACGCTGAGCAGGATGATGGCAAGGCACCGGCCGCCGTGGGTACGCTGGATACGGCCACCGGCCAGTTCAAGCGACTGTTCCAGGACCCGGTCACCGAAGTCTCGCAGCTGATGTGGAGCACCGACGACAAGCAGCTGATCGGCGTGGTCAATCAGGCCGGCAGCCCGAAGGTCACGCTGGTCCAGGAAGACCATCCGGATGCGGCGTTGTACCAGTCGCTGGCCAACGCGTTCCCGGGGCAGATGGTGCAGTTTTCCAGCTATACCGATGATGGCGCCAAGATCCTGCTCTCGGTATACAGCGACACCAATCCGGGCGAGCTGTACCTGTTCGACCGCGCCAGCGGCCAAGCTCGGTTCCTGCTGCAGGGGCGTGACTGGCTCGATCCGAAGCGCATGGCTACGGTGAAACCGTTCACGGTCCAGGCGCGCGACGGCCGCCAGCTGCATGGCTATCTGACCCTGCCCAAGGGAGGCGAAGGCAAGCGCCTGCCGATGATCGTCAACCCGCACGGCGGCCCGATCGGACCGCGCGACAACTGGGGCTTCAATCCCGAAGCGCAGCTGCTGGCCAGCCGCGGTTACGCGGTGCTGCAGGTCAATTTCCGTGGCTCCGGCGGCTATGGCAAGGCCTTCGAGGAAGCCGGCCACAAGCAATGGGCCGACGGCATCCAGAACGACATCCTCGATGCGACCCACTGGGCGATCGACCAGGGCGTGGCCGACAAGGATCGTCTGTGCATCTACGGCGGCAGCTTCGGCGGTTATTCGGCGCTGATGGCGCCGATCCGTGAGCCTGGCCTGTTCAAGTGCGCCTTTGGCTACGTCGGCGTATACGACGTGGACATGCTGTTCAAGAAGGGCGACATTCCGCAGCGCGAATCCGGACTGCGTTACCTGCGTCGAACCCATGGCACCGACGTCGCCGAGTGGACCAAGGCCTCTCCGGCCCGCCGCGCCGCAGAAGTGAAGATTCCGGTGTTCCTGGCCGCCGGCGCGCGTGATGTGCGTGCGGTGCCCGAGCAGACCGAGCTGATGGCCAAGGCCCTCACCGAGGTCGGCAATGCCCCGGAGGACGTGATCATCCAGTCTGGCGAAATGCACGGCTTCTACGAGGTGCCGGCACGCGTGAACCTGTATACGAAGATGCTGGACTTCTTTGGTCGCCATATCGGCAGCGGCGCCGCCGCCGGGGCCAGCAGCCCCTAGCGCACCGGGAGGAGGGGGCCGCCCGCCCCCTCCCCCTTGCTTTTGGCATAGTGACCAACGCCGCATGCAGAGTGTCCCGGCCAGGAAGGACCTTTCATCCATGGGCCTCTACGATTCGATCAAGGAAAGATGAACATGAAATCCCGCACCTCCCTGCTGGCACCGCTGCTGCTCGCGCTGGCTGTGCCTGTCACGTCCCTCGCCGCGCCTCCGGCCCCCCAGGCGCCTTCGGCGTTGCCGTCCGATCCCACCGAAGACCCGTTGCTGATCAGCGCAGGATTCCTCAATGGCCATCCCGACCTGCGCTTCCGCATGCTGGGCATGGAAAAGCAGCGTGCCAACGACCTGCAGGCGGCCTTCGGCTTCTTCCAGCGCGCGGGCTTCTACGGCGACAAGGTGTCACAGGCGATGGTTGCCGAAATGCTGTGGAACGGCACGGGCACCGCGGTGAACCGCCCGCTGGCCTATGCCTGGATGGATCTCGCTGCGGAGCGTGGCTACAAGGGCTTCCTCGAGCTGCGTGAACGCTACTGGGCCGCGCTCAGCGAGGCCGAGCGGGTCCAGGCCGTGACCGAGGGCGAAGCCGTCTATGCGCGCTTCGGCGATGCTGCTGCGGAACCCCGCCTGGCGTTGGCCATGCGCCGCGAGCAGAAGCGCATGACCGGCAGTCGCACCGGTTTCGCCGGCAACGTGAAGATCCTCGTACCCGGTCCGAACGGCACCACCGAACAGATCGATGGCACCAAGTTCTACGACAGCCGCTATTGGGATCCCGCGCAGTACCGCCAGTGGCAGGACACCATCTGGTCGACGCCGCGGGTGGCACGTGTCGACGTCGGCAGCGTGACACAGCTGCCTGCGGAACCGGGCCGCCCGTCCCGCATTCCGGAGGTGGCTCCGCAGCCGGATGCCCCGGAGCCGAAGACCGACGATGCTCAGCCACAACCGATTCCGGAACAACACTGACCCGCCTGCCGGCGCGGACAGGCGCGGCCAGTGTGCCGATCCTGCCCGGTTGCTGCCCTACCGGTGCCTGTACAGGCACCCTTGCCAAGCGCCATGACCTTCGACACCCTTGCGGGGCAGGCCGGCGGCGTATCGTTCGGCCCACGGCCGCCCTGCGGCCCTTCCCTGACTCACTCGGCCTGGAGGCCATTCAAGTGACCCGTACTCCCAAGATCGTGCTGCTGACCCTGGCCGTTTCGGCCGCGCTGGTCGGCTGCGGCAAGACTGAAGCCCCGGCCAAGGACGCCACCGCCTCCACGCCGGCCCCCGCCCAGGCCACCCAGTACACCCTGGACGAAAGCAAGCTGCCGGCCTACAACGCCTTCCAGCCCAGCGACCTGGATACCAGCAAGGACGCCTGTGGCGCCTTCGGCGACTACGTCAACAGCAAGTGGCTGGCCGCCAATGAAATCCCGGGCGACCGCACCAGCTGGGGCGCCTTCACCATCCTCGACGAGCGTTCGGTGGCTGTGCAGCACCAGCTGGCCGAGCAGGTCGCACAGGTGAAGAACCCGAACCACATCGAGAAGATCGTCGGCGACCTGTGGGCCACCGGCATGGACGAAGCCAAGATCAACGCGCAGGGCATCGAGCCGCTGAAGGCCGACCTGACCGCGATCGACGGCCTGCAGGACAAGGCAGCCATCGCCAACTACCTGCGCACCAGCGCGGCCAAGGGCGACAACGTGCTGTTCGGCTTCGGCGCCGAAGCCGACTTCAAGAACTCGGCCGTGAACATGGCCTACGCCAGCCAGGGCGGCCTGGGCCTGCCGGACACCACCTACTACACCGATGCCAAGAACGCCGACAAGCTGAAGGCCTACCAGGCGCACGTCGCCAAGGTGCTGGAACTGTCCGGTGTCGCCGCGGCCGATGCTGCCAAGCAGGCCGAGGACGTGGTCAAGTTCGAAACCCGCCTGGCCAAGGCCTCCAAGTCGCGCGTCGAGCTGTCGCGCAACGTCGAGCTGTTCTACAACCCGGTCACCCTGGCCGACGCCGACAAGCTGACCCCGAACTTCAGCTGGACCGAGTTCTTCAAGTCGCAGGGCGTGGCCGCGCCGGAGAAGTTCTCGCTGGCCATGCCGGCCTTCCATGAGGAAGTGAGCAAGGCGCTGGGCGACACCGATCCGTCGGTATGGCGCGCCTACCTGCGCTTCCACACCGTGGACAGCGCTTCGCCGTACCTGGCCGACGCCTTCGTGCAGGAGAACTACGAGTTCTACGGCAAGACCCTCAACGGCCAGAAGGAACAGAAGCCGCGCTGGAAGCGCGTGCTGGGCACCATCGAGAACGATGCCGGCGAAGCCTTCGGCCAGCTGTACGTGAAGGTGGCCTTCTCGCCGGAAGCCAAGGCGAAGATGGAAGAGCTGGTGAAGAACCTGGCCGCGTCGCTGAAGGAACGCATCCAGGGCCTGAGCTGGATGAGCGAGGAAACCAAGGCCAAGGCCATCGCCAAGTGGGAAACCTTCACCCCGAAGATCGGCTACCCGGACAAGTGGCGTGACTGGGCCGGCCTGCAGACCCAGCGCGACAGCTACCTGGGCAACGTGCGCGCGGCCAGCGAGTTCAACTACAAGTTCAACCTGTCCAAGATCGGCAAGCCGGTCGACAAGACCGAGTGGGGCATGACCCCGCAGACGGTCAATGCGTACTACAACCCGCTGCAGAACGAGATCGTGTTCCCGGCCGCCATCCTGCAGCCGCCGTTCTTCGATCCGAAGGCCGACGACGCGCTGAACTACGGCGGCATCGGTGCGGTGATCGGCCATGAAATGACCCATGGTTACGACGACCAGGGCGCACGCTTCGGGCCGACCGGCAACATGGAAGACTGGTGGACCCCGGCCGACAAGAAGAACTTCGAAGGCCTGACCGGCAAGCTGGTCAAGCAGTTCGACCAGTACAAGGTCGACGGCCAGGCCGTGAACGGCCACCTGACCCTGGGCGAGAACATCGCCGACCTGGGTGGCCTGGCCACCGCCTACGACGCCCTGCAGAAGGCCACCGCCGGCAAGGAAGATCCGAAGGTCGACGGCTTCACCCGCGACCAGCGCTTCTTCTTCAACTGGGCCACCGTGTGGCGCACCAAGTACACCCCGGAAAACGCCAAGGTCCGCCTGGCCACCGACCCGCATGCCCCGGCGCAGTTCCGCGCCATGGGTGCGCCGTCGAACCTGCCGACCTTCGCCGCTGCGTTCCAGTGCAAGGCCGGTTCGCCGATGGCCCGCGCTGGCGAGCAGCAGGTGGTGATCTGGTAAGCCACGGCTGACGCTGCGGCAGACCTGCAAAGGCCCGGGATTTCCCGGGCCTTTGTTTTTGGCGGCGCCCTGCGAACGCAGCGTGATGCCTGCATGCCGCGTCGATGCCCGGCTTGCTATAGTGCGCGCGCCCTCAATCCATCACGGATTCGTTCCACATGCCCAACTTCCGTCCGCTTGCCATCGCCCTGGGCATCAGCCTGGCGACCCTGGTCCCGACCCACGATGCGTTTGCCGCCGCCAAGAAGAAGGCCGCCCGCGCCCCGGCTGTCAGTGCCCAGTGCAGCGACTTCTACGACGCCACCAACGCAGGCTGGCTGAAGGCCAACCCCGTACCGCAGACCGGTGCCACCACCGCACTGGGACAGCTGGTCGATCGCAGCCGCCAGCAGCAGCGCGAACTGCTCGATGCCGCGATGAAGTCGCCGCAGGGCAACGTGCAGAAGCTGCTGGGTGACTTCTGGGCCAGCGGCCTGGACGAAGCCGCGGTGGAAGCCGACGGTTCCAACCCGATCGCCCCGCTGCTGACCCGCATCAACGCCATCAAGAAGGCCAAGGACGTGCCGGCCTCGATCGCCGCGCTGCACCAGGTTGGCATTCCGGTGGCCTTCAACTTCGGCCCCGACGTGGACCTGAAGGCGCTGGATCGCCACATCGGCTACTTCATGCAGGGCGGCATGGGCCTGCCGGACCCGGCGTTCTATACCCGCACCGACGCCGACACCGTGGCGCTGATGGGTCGCTACCGCGCCTACGTCAAGCAGATCCTGGCACTGACCGGCACCCCCGCCGCCAAGCTGGATGCCGAATCGCAGTCGGTGATCGCGCTGGAAACCGAGCTGGCACGCAATGCGCAGTCGCTGGCCGGCATCAACAACCCGTTCAACAACTACGCGCCGATCTCCACCAAGGAGCTCAACAGCCGCTACCGCAACCTGCAGCTGGATGCCTTCCTGAAGGCCCAGGGCGTGGATGACGACCTGGTCTCGCTGGCCGACCCGGGCCTGTTCAAGCAGCTCGACGGCATGGTCACCAAGCTCAAGCCGGACCAGTGGAAGGCCTACCTGCGCTGGCGCGTGGGTGACGCGATGGCGCCGTACCTGTCCAAGGCCTACCGCGACGCCGAGTTCGAATTCCGCGGCCGCGTGCTGCGCGGCGAAACCCTGCCGCCGCAGCGCTGGGAAGACGTGCTGGACGCGATCAACGTGGCCGCCGGCCCGATGGTCGGCCGCGAGTACGCCGCGCGTTACCTGTCGGCCGAAGACCGTCGCCAGGCGGCGTGGATCGTCGACAAGGTCCGCGAAGTGCAGATCGAAGCGGTCAGGAACAGCAGCTGGATGAGCGCCGAAGCCAAGACCGAAGCGCAGGCCAAGCTGGCCGCGCTGAAGATCGAGATCGGCACCCCGCTGCGCGACCTGGACTACAGCGTGCAGCCGATGGGCCGTGGCTCGTTCGGCGGCAACATGCTGATCGCTTCGACCTGGCGCCATCGCGAGGAAATGAAGCGCATCGGCAAGGGCAACGCCGACCGTCGCTGGGACGTGCTGCCGCAGCAGCCGTCGCTGGCCTACGACCTGGCGCAGAACCGCCTGATCGTTACCGCCGCGATCCTGCAGGGCCCGGTGTTCAACGCCAAGGCTGACGCCGCCGACAAGTTCGGCAGCTTCGGTGGCCTGGTCGGCCACGAGCTGACCCGTGCGATCGATGCCAAGGGTGCACTGGTCGATGCCAAGGGCGAGCTGCGCAGCTGGTGGACCCCGGCCGACAAGACCGCCTGGACCCTGCTCGGCAACCGCGTGGCCGCACAGTACGGCGCCTACGACTTCCCCGGCGTGAAGGGTGCCAAGGTCAACGGCACGCTCACCCAGGAAGAGAACCTGGCCGACATCGCTGGCCTGGAACTGGCCTGGGCCGCGTACACCGCACAGGAACCGAAGGCCAAGCAGGCACAGCAGCAGGGCTTCTTCCGCGCCTGGTCGGCGCTGTGGGCACAGCAGCTGTCGCCGAACGAAGCCGTGCGCCGCCTGACCGCCGACATCCGCGCGCCGGGCCTGTGGCGCAGCAATGGCACGCTGGCCAACCTGCCGGCCTTCGGTGCCACCTTCAGCTGCAAGGCCGGCCAGCCGATGCAGCGCAGCGAGGCCGAGCAGATCAAGGTCTGGCGCTGAGCCTGCTGATGAACCGGTAACACAGGGGCGCCTTCGGGCGCCCTTTTTTTTGCGGGTGCAGCACGATCCGGGGTTAACACCGGGCATGCTATCGCTGCTGCTTCGTCCATCGTGGAGCCCTGACATGGCACACAAGAACACGATCTGCGTCTGGTATGACAACGGCGCGCTCGAGGCCGCCACCTTCTACGCCAGCATCCTGCCCGACAGCGCGGTGACCGCCGTGCATCACGCGCCCGGTGACTATCCTGACGGCAAGGAAGGCAATGTGCTTACCGTCGAATTCACCGTCTGTGGCATTCCCTGCGTCGGCCTCAACGGCGGTACCGCGTTCAAGCACAGCGAAGCCTTCTCCTTCCAGATCCAGACCGAAGACCAGGCCGAGACCGATCGCCTGTGGAACGCGATCGTCGGCAACGGCGGCCAGGAGAGCCAATGCGGCTGGTGCAAGGACCGCTGGGGCATCTCCTGGCAGATCAGCCCGCGCATGCTGATCGAAGCGGTGACCAGCCAGGACAAGGCACTGGCCAAGCGCGCTTTCAACGCGATGATGCCAATGAAGAAGATCGACATCGCCACCATTGAGGCGGCGATCAAAAAAGGGGACGGAGGGGATTAAGTCGTTTTCCCCCACTGCCTGCGCTGCAATGCGAATTGCGACTTAATCCCCTCCGTCCCCTTTTTCCGAGGCGCTGATGACCTGGGATGCGATCGTCGTTGGCGGTGGCCACAACGGCCTGGTCTGCGCGGCCTATCTGGCGCGCGCCGGAAAGAAGGTACTGGTGCTGGAACGTCGTGGCGTTCTCGGCGGTGCGGCGGTCACCGAGGAATTCCATCCGGGCTTTCGCAACTCGGTGGCGTCGTACACGGTGTCACTGCTGCAGCCCAAGGTGATCGACGACCTGCAACTGCATGCGCACGGGCTGCGCATCGTCGCGCGCCCCGCCAACAACTTCCTGCCATTGCCGGATGGCCGCTATCTGCTCTCGGCACCCGGCCGCACCCAGGCCGAAGTCGCGAAGTTCTCCGAGCGGGATGCGCAGCGCCTGCCCGAATATGAGGCACGCCTGGAGATCTTTGCCGACGTGCTGCGCGCGTGGGCCCTGCGCGCACCGCCGGATATTGGCGTTGCAGGTGGTTGGCGCGCGCTGCCCGCACTGTGGCAGATGGGTCGTCTCGGGCGCGAACTGTCGACGCTGGATCCCTCGCTGCGGCAGGAGCTGCTGGACCTGTTCACGCTGTCGGCGGCCGAGTACCTGGACCGCTGGTTCGAGAGCGAGCCGATAAAGGCGCTGTTCGGTTTCGATGGCATCGTCGGCAACTACGCCAGCCCGTATACCCCGGGCAGTGCCTACGTGCTGCTGCACCACGTGTTCGGCCAGTGCAACGGCGTAAAGGGCGCTTGGGGCCACGCGATCGGTGGCATGGGTGCGATCAGCCAGGCCATCGCCGCCTCGGCGCGCGCGGCCGGTGCGGAACTGCGCGTGCAGGCCGGCGTGCAGCGCGTGCTGATCGAGCAGGGCCGCGCGGTGGGCGTGGAACTGGCCAACGGCGAAACCCTGCGCGCACGCGCGGTGATCGCCAACGTCAACCCGAAACTGCTCTACGAACATCTGCTGGAACCGGCGCACGTACCGCCCGCCACACGCGAACGCATGGCGAACTGGCGCTGCGGTTCCGGCACGTTCCGGATGAACGTGGCGCTGTCGCGGCTGCCGGAGTTCCGCGCCCTGCCCGGCCCCGGCGATCACCTCAGCGCCGGCATCATCATGGCGCCCAGCCTGGACTACATGGACCGCGCCTGGCTGGATGCGCGCCGCGAGGGCTGGTCACGCGAACCGATCGTGGAGATGCTGATTCCGAGTACGCTGGACGATTCGCTGGCACCGCCCGGGCAGCATGTGGCCAGCCTGTTCTGCCAGCACGTGGCACCGGTGCTGCCCGACGGCCGCCACTGGGATGATCATCGGGACACCGTGGCCGACCTGATGATCGCCACCGTCGAACGCTATGCGCCAGGGTTCGCCGGCAGCGTGCTGGGCCGCCAGGTGCTGTCACCGCTGGATCTTGAGCGGACCTTCGGCCTGATCGGTGGCGACATCTTCCACGGTGCGCTCAGTGCCAACCAGTTGTTCTCGGCGCGGCCGATGGTCGGCCAGGCCGGCTACCGCGGCGCGCTGCCCGGGCTGTACCTGTGCGGTTCGGGCACCCATCCGGGCGGCGGCGTTACCGGTGCACCGGGGCACAATGCCGCGCAGGTGGTGTTGCAGGATGGGTAGGTGCCAACCTTGGTTGGCACAGAGCGGCAGAGTGAACGCCAACCGAGGTTGGCATCTACCCGCGTGGGACAAGGTGTGCCGATCAACGGTCGGCACCTACCCGCGTGAAGTGGGGCGCATAGCGCCTCACTTCACGCTGCGCAGATGGTTCGGTCGATTCGGTGGGCCCGGCGGGCGGCGCTTGTTGAACGGCGGCTGCCCGCGCCAGTAGCGGATCAGCAACCAGCCGAACAGCATGCCGCCCAGGTGCGCGAAATGGGCCACGCCCGGCTGCCAGCCGGTCATGCCCAGCACCAGTTCACCCACGCCGAACAGGATCACGAAGGTCCGTGCCTTCATCGGGATCGGCGGGAACAGCAACATCACCCGCTGGTTGGGGAACAGCATGCCGTAGGCCAGCAGCAGGCCGAATACGCCGCCGGAGGCGCCCAGCACCGTCGCCGGGTTCTCCAGCAGCGTACCCACCAGCAGCTGGCAGACACCGGCGCCGGCCACGCAGACCAGGTAGTACAGCAGGAAGCGCTTCTCGCCCCAGGTCTGCTCCAGCGGCGCGCCGAACATGAAGACCGCCAGCATGTTGAAGAACAGATGGCCGAAGCTGCCATGCAGGAAGCCATAGGTCAGCAGCTGCCAGGGCTGGAAGTTGCCGCCCGGCGAGAACGCATCGAAGCCCTGCTGCAACGGTTGCAGCATGAACGGCTCGAAGGTCTGCATGCCGAGCAGGAACGGCTGCTGCAGCAGGAACAGGATCGCGTTGGCGATCAGCAGGGCCTTGGTGACGGTTGGCAGTCGCGGGAACATGGGAGCACCGGCATGGATCGGCCTCCATCATAGCCGCAGCACCCGGCCTTGTTGGCGACCGCCAGGCACGGCCTGTTCAGTCGCCAGCCGCGCTCAGCCCGGCCCCCACACCGCCGCATCCAGCGCCGCGGCCGGATCGGTGGCCGGCATCCGCACCCGGCCGTTCTCCACCACCACGCCTTCGGCGCGCAGCCGCTGCGATTGCTCGCGCCAGCCCGCCGAGCCTTCTTCCATGGCGATGCGCCCATCCGAGCGCAGCACGCGATGCCAGGGCAGGTCCGGGTCGTCGTTCTGGCCGAGGATGCGTGCGGTCAGCCGCGCCCGCCCGGGCAGGCCGGCACGCATCGCCACCTGCCCGTAGCCCATCACCTGCCCCGCCGGAATGGCACGGATCACCGCCAGGATGCGCGCGCGCGCCTGTTCCGGCGTCAGCGCCGCAGGCGGGTCACCAGCAGTACGCCGATCAGCACCAGCACGGTGCCGGCGATCTGCGCCGGCCCCATCGGTTCGTCGAGCAGCCATAGGCTCATCACGATGGTGGAAACAGGGCCCAGCATACCGACCTGTGCGGCCAGCGACGAACCCACGCGCTGCACCGCCAGCATGATCGCCAGCACCGGCAACACGGTGCACACAGTGGCGTTGACCAGCGACAGCCACTGCACCGGTGCCGGCGCCTGCCACAGCAGCGGCAGCGGATGGGTGACCGCGAAATGCAGCAGCACCAGCACGCTGGCCACGCAACTGGCGTAGGCGGTCAGCCGTACCGCGCCGATTCGCGCGACCACCTGGCCGCTGCCGAACAGGTACAGCGCGTAGCTGAGCGCACTGCCCAGCACCAGCAGGCTTCCGATGATGATCTGCCCGCCCTCGCGCTGCAGGTCGTGGCCGAACGCCAGCAGCACGCCCAGATAGCTCAGCACCAGCGCGCCGACCTGCCATCGGCCGGGTCGCTGGCGTGCCAGCAGCACGTTGATCAACAGCACCAGGGTTGGATTCAAGTACAGGATCAGCCGTTCCAGGGTCACGCTGATGTACTGCAGTCCCTGGAAGTCGAGCAGGCTGGACAGGTAGTAGCCGGTGAAACCCAGCCACAGCACCCGGGCGCGGTCGGCCCAGGACAGCGGCGCGGCCCGGCGCGCGGCCCACAGCGCCATCAGCACGAACAAGGGCAACGCCATCAGCATGCGCAGCGCGAGCAGCGTAGTGGCATCCACGCCATGGCGCAGGCCGAGCTTGACGATGATCGCCTTGCCGGAGGCGGCGATGGCGCCGATCGCGGCCAGGCCAATGCCCCCCAGCGCGATGCGAGGGGAAGCGGTGGCGATACGGGAAGCGGGGCTGGACATCAGGACGACGGCGGGCCGCGCGGGGCGGCCCGGGATGGCGTGGGGGCAGCCATTGTCGCATGGGGGCGACCGGTGCCCACCCCGGTAGCGCTGAGCGTGCCCGAATGCCGCCTTCTGTAGAGTCGAGCCATGCTCGACTGCTTTCGCACGGTAGCCGAGCATGGCTCGGCTCTACAACGGCCCGGCTCAGCGCATCAGCACCACTTCCTCGGCCGAGGTCGGATGGATCGCCACGGTGTCATCGAACTGGGCCTTGGTTGCGCCCATCTTCACCGCCACCGCGAAGCCCTGCAGGATCTCATCGGCCGCTTCGCCCAGCAGGTGGATGCCCACCACCCGTTCCTCCGGGCCGGCGCAGACCATCTTGAACAGGCTGCGCTGGGTGCCGTTGGCCAGCGCCTGCAGCATCGGGCGGAAGCGGCTGTGGTACACGCTCACCTGCTCGAAACGCGCGCGCGCTTCCTCTTCGCTCATGCCCACCGCGCCCAACGGCGGGTGCGAGAACACCACGCTGGCCACATTCTCGTAATCCATCTTCGACTGCGGGCGGCCACCGAACAGGCGATCCATCAGCCGCCGCGATGCCGCCACTGCCACCGGGGTCAGGCCGACCTTGCCGGCGATGTCACCCACGGCATGCACGCTCGGCACGCTGGTGGTCTGCCACTCATCCACCTGCACCTGCTGGTGTTCGCCGATGCCGATGCCGAGTGCCTCCAGTCCCAGATCACGGCTGTTTCCGCGCCGGCCGGTGGCGAAGAACACCGCATCGAACACGCTGTCGAGCGGACCGTCGTGGCCGAAGGCGCGCACGCGCTCGCCATCGCGCTGCAGCTCGCGCAGGCGGTAGTCGAAATGAATTCGCACGCCCTGCTGCTTCAGGTTCTCGGCCAGCTGATCGGTCAGCTCGTAATCGAAGCGCTCCAGCAGGCGCTTGCCACGCACCAGCAGGCTGACCCGGCTGCCCAGCGCCTGCAGCAGGCCCGCCAGTTCCACCGCGATGTAGCCACCGCCGATGATCGCCACGTCGGCAGGTGCCGCACGCAGATCGAAGAAGTCATCAGACACCAGGCCCAGTTCGGCGCCCGGAATGTCCGGCCGCAGCGGGTGCGCGCCGGTGGCGATCAGGATGTGCTCGGCGCTGTAGCGCACGCCATCGCTGCAGGCCACCGTGTGCGCATCGAGCAGGTGGCCGCGCGCCGGAATGCGCACCACGCCGGTCTCGTCCAGGCGCTTGTGGTAACTGGTGTGGATGTTGCTGATGTAGGCCTGGCGATGGATCACCAGTTCCTTCCACGACAGCGCCGGGCGGGCCTCGACATCGAAGCCCATCGCACTGGCCAGGCCGATGCGTTCGTGCAGGTCGGCCGCCAGCCACATCGCCTTCTTCGGCACGCAGCCGACATTGACACAGGTACCGCCGAGTTCGCCCGGCTCCAGCATTGCCACCCGCTTGCCATGCTGCGCGGCGCGGATCGCACCGGCCAGGCCGGCGGAGCCGCCGCCAAGGACGATCAGGTCGTAATCATAGGGTGCAGTGCTCATCGGAATCGCTCGGGTCGGTAAGGGGCAGGATCGATCGCTGGGGTGCGGCCGCAGACGAGGTCGGCGATCAGCTGGCCGGTGCCGGCGCTCATGCTGATGCCGAGCATGCCATGCCCCGCTGCAAGCCAGACGTGAGGATGCGCGGGCGCACGGCCGATCAACGGCACGTCGTCCACGCTCATGGGTCGCCAACCGCACCACTGCTCCTGCAGCTGCGCACCGCATGGCGCGCGCAGGTAGTGGTCGGCGGCCTGCTGCAGCGCACGCAGCCGGGTCGCGCGCAAGCTTGGATCGGCACCGGCGAATTCCATGGTACCGCCCAGCCGCAGCGCTTCGCGCCAGGCGATCACGAACACGGAATGATCTTTCAGCACCACCGGCCGCTGCGGCACCAGCGCCGGCCGCGACCAGGTCAGCGAGTAGCCCTTGCCTGGCTGGATCGGCACGCGCAGATCCAGCTGCCGTGCCCAGTACCGCGACCACGGCCCGGTCGCCAGTACCAGCTCGCGCGCGGCCAGCGACTGCCCATCCGCCTGCACGCGTACACCCTGTGCGTCATCGCTGAATCCCTGCACGTCCACCTGCTCGTCGATCACCACGCCCTGCGCGCGCAGCACGCGTGCCAGCTCGGCGGTGTAGCGATCCGGCCGCAGCTGCGCATCACCAGGAAAATGGATCGCACCGGCCAGGTGATCGTGGAAGGCCGGATTCGCGCGCGCATAGTCGCCACCACCGATGCAGGTCGTGGCGATGCCCTGCGCGTTCAGCGCCTCGCATTCGGCCACGTGGTGATCGAAGTTGCGAGCATCGCCGAACACGTAGTCCAGCCCGCGCGCGTCAAATTCGCAGTCAAGCGCATGTACCTGCACCCACTCGGCCAGGCGCCGCCGCGAATCATCCAGCAGTGCGCCACGTGCACGCGTGGACTGCAGCCAGTCGCGGGCATTGCAGCGTGCGCCGAACTGCAGCAGCCAGCGCCACAGCGTGGGATCCAGCCGCGTACGCACGTACAGCGGCGCGCGTGGATCGAGCATCCAGCGCAACGCGCGCAGCGGCACCCCGGGCGCCGCCAGTGGCGGTGCGTGGCTGGGGGTGATGGTGCCGCAGTTGCCATGCGACGTCGCGCGCCCGACGCGCCCCCGGTCGATCACGCGCACCTGCCGGCCCTGCGCGCGCAACGCGAGCGCACTGGCCAGGCCGATGGCCCCGGCGCCGACCACGATCACGTCCTCGCGCGCCCTCGGCATCGATCAGCCCAGCCCGGCTCCGCGCCGCATCGGCGGCCACTGCCGGTAGGTCATCGCACGCCACAACCATTCCATGGGCCCGAAGCGGAAGTGGCGCAGCCACACGTGCGAGATGCCGACCTGCACGGCAAACAGCAGCAGCGCGAACAGCATCTGCACACTGCGCGGCATCATCTCGAACCTGCCCAGTCCGTAGTGGTAGAAGACCCAGGTGCACAGCAGCGACTGGCCGAGATAGTGGGTCAACGCCATGCGGCCGACCGGCGCCAGCCATGCCAGCCGCGTGCGCCAGTGCACGATCCACGCCAGGTAGCCCAGGCACATCGGCAGGCCGCCGATCGTCACCAGTGCCATTGCGGCTGTTACCGGCAGATCGTAAGCACCCGGTGCCAGGTACGGTTTCCAGGCAACACCCAGCACCGTGACCAGCAGGCCCAGCGGCAGCGCGATCCAGCGCAGCGAGGCGTACAGGCGTGGGAAGCGCTCCGGCGCGGCAAGCGCGCCACTGCCGGCGAACCAGCTGCCGATCAGGAACATGCCCAGCACTTCCGGGCCGGTGATCAGCAGCGCGCCCATCGAGGTACCGAACTCGCTCAAGCGCTGCACGGTGGCCTGCGCCCAGCTGCCCTGCCCGTATACCTGACGCTGCAGCGCGATGCTCTGCTGCGCTTCGCCGAGCATGCCCTGCACCTCTTCGGCCGAGGCCATCGACACCATCGCGCCGACCAGCAGCATCATCGCCACGCCGCCGAGGTAGACGATCACGCCCATCCACGGCAGCCAGCTGCGCGGTGCCTCGCGGCAGGCCAGCAACGGTAGCGAGATCAGCGCGTACATCACCAGGATGTCGCCGGACCAGACCAGCAGCGCGTGGCACAGGCCGATCAGCAGCAGCCCGGCGCTGCGGCGCAGGTAGAACGGAGTGAAATTGCGTCCGGCCACGTCGGCGCGCTGCGCCATCACCGCAAAGCCGGCGCCGAACAGCAGCGAGAACAGGGTGAAGAACTTGCCCTGCACGAACACATAGACAAAGGCATCGGCCCAGTAGTCGATGCCCTGCCAGTGCACGTCGATGCCGGTGAACGCCAGGTCCAGCGGGCCACTGAAGGCCTCGATGTTCATCAGCAGGATGCCCAGCAGGGCGGCACCACGCAGGATGTCCAGCACGGCGATGCGTTCGCCGGAAGCCATCGGCTGCAGGGAGGGAGAAGCGGCGTTCACGGGGCATCCGTCGGGCAGGTCCGCCATTATGCCGCCGGCCCACGCGCCATGGATGCCCGCGCCGTGTTCCAGAAACGCAACGGCCCGCCGAAGCGGGCCGTTGCTGCCATCACGATCGCGCTGCGATCAGTGGTGGTGACCACCGTCACCGTGGACGTGGCCGTGGTCGATCTCTTCCTGGCCGGCTTCGCGCACATCGACGATTTCCACGTCGAAATGCAGGTCCTTGCCGGCCATCGGGTGGTTCAGGTCAACGTCGACCACGCTCATGCCGACCTTCTGCACGGTCACCGCGCGCGGGCCGAAGTTGGTCTGCAGCACGACCTGCTGGCCCGGGGCCAGCTTGGTGTTGCCGAAGTGCTTCTTCGGCACGCGCTGGGACAGGCCCTCGCGGCGCTCGCCGTAGGCGTCCGCCGCAGTGACGTCGACGCTGAAGGTCGCGCCGGCTTCCTTGTCCATCATGGCGTTTTCCAGGCCCGGAATGATGTTGCCGTGGCCGATCAGGATCGCCAGCGGCTCGCCGCGGTCCTTGGACGATTCGATCGGCTCCTGGCCGACTTCGGAAACGGTGTAGTGGAAGCGGACAACGCGGTCTTTTTCGATCTTCATGCGCAACTCTGTCTGGATCTGCCGGAGGCAGGCGGGTTGGGGCGGGTTGTCGCCCGGCGGGGACGCCGCCATCATGACGGCCAATCCAAGGTGGCGCATTATCCGGAGATCATGCACATCACGCCAGTTTCGTCCGGCCTGCGCCGGCTCCTCGCCCCGGCCCTGC
>NZ_JASJSU010000149.1:0-5458 GCF_030237045.1 Stenotrophomonas maltophilia group sp. Smal17 | reverse complement strand
CATCGAGCCCCCACGGATGGGTTTACGGCGTGTCCTGCCGGGCCACACCTACCCGACCACCCCTCAACAGCCCAGCGCCGCTCTGGGTGTTGACGTTGCTTCTGCAGGTGCAGGGCGCAGCCCCGCCGACCCCCATTCACCCAACATTAGCGGGCGCGGCCGGATCATCCGGCCGCCATGTCCTGTCGCCCGCTCCTGCTCGCGCTGTTGCTGCTGCCCGGCCTGTGGCCCGGGCCGGCCAGCGCGCGCACGGTCTACCGCTGCGTGCAGGGCAACACCGTCAGTCTGGCCACCGCACCGGAACCGGGTTCGCGCTGCACGCCGAAGGAAATCGACGACAACGCCATCCAGACCCCGAACCTGTGGGGCAACATGGGCGTGTTCAGCGGTGTGCTGTACGAGCGCGAGCAGGACGGTGCGCTGGTCTACTCGACCCGCAACCTGCCCGGCTCGCGGGTGTTCCTGAAATTCACCGTGGCCACGCCGCCGGGCGAGCCGGCCCATGAGGGCCTGGGCAAGGTCGGCAAGCCCCAGCTGGCGCAGCACGCCAGGCAGTTCAAGGCCGCCGCCAAGGCCACCGGCGTCGACGATGCGTGGCTGCGTGCGATTGCCCATGCCGAAAGCAACTTCGATGCGCTGGCGGTGTCGACCAAGGGCGCACAGGGCGTGATGCAGCTGATGCCCGATACCGCGCAGGAATACGGCGTGCGTGATCCGTTCTCGCCGCAGCAGTCGATTGATGGTGGCGCCCGCTACATGCGCGCGCTGCTGCGCCGCTACAACGGCGACCGGCCGCTGGCGGCGGCCGCCTACAACGCCGGCATCGGGGCGGTCACCCGCTACAAGGGCGTCCCGCCGTATGCCGAAACCCTCGCCTATGTGGACAAGGTGATGGCGCTGTACGCGCGCTACCGCGAAGCGATGGGCATCCGTACCGAGGTACCGGCGCGCTAGGCGCTGCTCAGCGCGAGGTACCGCTGCTGACCAGCGCGTAGCGCTCGATGCGGCCGACGCGTGCGACCTCGGCCTGCACGTCGGCACGCTGCTTGAGCGCACGCCATGCCGCATCGATGCGCACATCGCCGGGCAGCGACGGATAGGTGCGCATGTCCTGCAGGCTGGCCAGGGTCTCGCCGCGGTCGACCGGCGAGCGCAGCTGCCCGATCAGCACCGCGGCCGCGCCGTCCAGGTCACCCTGCTCCAGCAGCATCTCGCGATGGAACAGGGGGGCATCGTCGCGCTGGGCGAGGATCACCTCGCGTGCGGTCTCCATTGCGCGGGTATCGCCCTGGCAGCGGGCGGCGGCGAACTGCACCAGCGCCTGTGCGGCTTTGCCATAGCCGGCCAGGCCCTGGATGCCCTGCACCGCCTGCGCCGCCTCCTGCGGGCGACCCAGCGAGATCAACAGGAAGCCGATGTTCAACTGGTGCTCGATGCTGTTGGGACCGAGTGCACCGATGCGCGTGGCCTGCTGCGCGGTCGCCAGTGCGTCGTCGAGCCGGCCCAGCCGCCGCAGTGCCGTGAGCCGGCTGTTGAGCAGCCACCCCACCCATTCGGCGTCGGTGGCCGAAGGCGACTCACCTGCGGCGGCCGCACGGGCCATGCCGTCGGTCAGCGCCAGCACTTCCTCGTTGCGGTCCAGCATCAGCAGCGTGCTGCTGAATTCGGCCATGCGCGCGTCCAGTGCGCGATCGAGCAGGCCCGACACACGCAGTTCGTCCAGATGCTTCTGCGCGGCCTTCACCGGATCAAAGTGTGGATCGCTGCGGTCGACATAGCGGTCGAAGCGCTTGTCGCTGCGCAGCCGGATGATCTCGGCGGGGCCCTTGATACGTGCCAGGGTTGCCGGGACGTCATCGCTACGGCCGTTCTCGGCCTGCAACGTGGCCAGTGCCAGCCACATGCCGGTCGGTTCCAGGCCGCCACTCTTCCAGCCGTTGTCGAACAGCGCCTGCAGCAGTTCCATGCGCTGTTGCGGCTGGTCGCGCAGGCGGTACTGCAGGTACCTGACGGTGTCGTTCTGCAGCGGCAGCGGCGCGTCGGCATGCTTCAGCGCCCGCACCAGGTACTTCGTGGCCGGTGCGGGCTGGCTCTCGGACAGTTCGAGCGAGACCAGGGTCAGCAGGATCTGCGCGTCGTCCGGCAATGCGTCCACGGCGCGCTGCAGGTAGCGGCGGGCCTGGACCGGCTTCTTCTGCACCATCGCCGTCCACCCGGCCACCTGCGAGGCACGGCCCTGCCGTTCGGCGTCGAAGTCATCCAGCAGCGGATCCTCCATCAGCTGTTCCATCGTGATCAGCGCACCCAGTGTGTTGCCACTGCGCGATTGCTCGATCGCGTCATCCCAGCGCTTGGCGTAGGCCATGTGCACGGCATCGCTGGTGACCGACGGCTTCTGCGGCGCCACGGTGATCGAGGCCGAAGCGGGGGTGCCTGCCAGTGCGGCCAGCAGCACGGCGGCGAGAGGGAGGGTGCGGGGCATGGAGGATCTCCATCCGTGGGGACAACATTGAAACCGCTGCTGCCAGCGAGAACAAGCGCGATGCATGGAACTCTGGCGCCCGCCGGTACGACTGGCCGTGGCGGATCGCCTGCGCAGCGTCTATTGTCGGTGCCTCTTCAGGCAACAGGCAGGCAGCGCAGCGCGATGGCACGGTGGCAATGGATGGCAGCAGGCGTGGCAGTGGCAACCGCAGTGGCATTGGCTGCAACCTGGTGGGAGACGCCGTTGCGCACGCTGGCTGAACCGGCAGGCCCGGCGCCCACGCCGTTGGCCTGGACCGCACAGATCGAGCCGTTGGCCGGCGATGGCCATCCGGGTGATCGTGACGGTGCCTCGGCACAGGCCCGCTTTGCCGATCCCTATGCGTTGCTGCGCGGCGCCGATGGCAGCGTGTACTTCACCGATGCCGGTGACAACAACCGCATCCGCCGACGCCTGCCCGACGGCCGTGTCGAAACCGTGGCCGGGCAGGGCGAAGGGCGCATCGATGGCCCGGCGTTGCAGGCCAGCTTCAACACCCCATCCGGCATTGCCGCCGATGCGCAGGGCAACCTGTATGTGGCCGACACCGGCAACCATGCGATCCGCCGCATCGGCATTGACGGCCAGGTGACCACGCTGGCCGGGGGCGCGCAGGGCCATGCCGATGGACCGGTCGCGCAGGCGCGCTTCGATGCACCGATGGGCATCGCGGTGGATGCGCAGGGCCAGGTCTACGTGGCCGATACGTTCAACGATCGCATCCGGGTGATCGGCACCGATGGCAGCGTGCGTACGCTGGCCGGCGGTGGGCGTCCGGGGTTGGCCGATGGCGTGGGCGAGGCGGCGCGCTTCGATACGCCAGTGGCACTGGCCTTCGACGCGCAGGGCGCGCTGCTGGTGGCCGACCTGTTCAACAATGCGGTGCGCCGCGTCGGCCCCGATGGCACGGTCAGCACGGTGGTGGCTGCCGGGGGCGTGATCAACGGCCCGCTGTCGTTGGCCACCACCCACGACGGCGTGCTGTACGTGGGGGACATGGATGGCCGGATCGTGCAGGTGACACCGCAGGGCCATCAGATCGCGCTGGTGGGCAACGGCCGCCTGCCGCGCCTGGCCCGCCCCAGCGGACTGGCGATGGATGCCGATGGCAGTGTGCTGGTGGCCGATGCGGCCAGCTACCGCCTGCACCGGCTGCGCCCACTGCCGGTGGGTGACCTGCCGGCACCGGCGCTGGTCGGCCCCGCCGCCGACGCCGCGCTGCCAGACACGGGCGGGCGCTGGCCGCTGGCACCGCAGGACGGCTGGCACGAAGTGGTCGGCACGCTGGGCGAGGTGCGCGGCAACTTCAAAGGCGAGAGCCGCCACCACCTGCACGGCGGCTTCGATGTGCGCGGCGATGTCGGGTAGACCGTGCTGGCGATCGCCGAGGGCAAGGTCAGCAGCCCGATGGCCGCCTGGAGCCTGGGCGAGCAGGCCGAAGGCCTGTCGGTGGATCGCCTCAAGTACATCCACATGCGGGTCGGCCGCACGCCTCGCGATGCACCGTTCGACGCGCGCTGGCAGGCGCTGTACGACGAGCAGGGCACGCTGCAGCGGATGCGCGTGCGACGTGGCATGCGCATCCACGTGGGTGATCGCCTGGGCAGCATCAACAACCAGGCGCACGTGCACCTGGCGGTGGGTAACGGTGGCTTCGAGACCAACGCGGTGGCGCTGGGCTTCCGCAACTACGCCGATCACTTCGCACCGCGCATCACCGATGTGGCCCTGCTGGACGACAACGACCAGCCGATGGCCGCAGGTGGCGATGGCGTGGTGATGGTGGCGCGCCAGGGTCGCGGCGTGCAGATCGTGGTCGAGGCCTGGGACCAGGTCGACAACAACCTGCCGCGCCGCCGCCTGGGCATGTACCAGGTGGGCTACCAGATCCTCGATGGCGCTGGACAGCCGCTGCAGGGTTACGAGCAGCCGCGCTGGAACATCGTGTTCAACCGCATGCCGCCGCAGAAGGAAGCGGTGCGCGTGGCCTATGCACCGGACAGTGGCATCACCGTGCATGGCAGCGCGGTGACCCGGTTCCGTTACCTGGCCACCAACACCGTGCGTGACGGCCTGATGGAAACCGGCCGCTGGCAGCCGGCGGCGCTGCCGCCGGGCGAGTACATCGTGCGTGCCAGCGTGCGCGACTACAGCGGCAACGAAGGCATCGGCCCGCGCGAGATCAGAGTGCGGCTGCTGCCATAGCGGCGGCGGGGGCGCCGCAGCGTTCGCGCTCGGCGTCCATGTCTTCGAGTGGACGCACCTCGATGCTGCCGAAGCGTGCCCACGGGAACTCGCGGGCGATGCGCATGGCTTCATCGCGGTCGCGCGCCACGATCAGGTTGAAGCCGGCCAGCAGTTCGCGGGTTTCGGCAAACGGGCCATCCAGCACGCGGCTGTGCCCCTCGCGCACGCGCAGGGTCTGCGCGGTATCGACCGGCTGCAGCTTCTGCGCGGCCAGCAGCGTGCCTTCGGCCTGCAGCTTGTCGGCGTGGGCGAGGCAGTCGCGCATCAGCGCGTTGAATTCTTCGGTGGGCAGCGCCTGCAGCAGGGCAGGCTCGATGTAGATCAGAAGCAGGTACTGCTGCATGGCACGGTCCTGGCGCGGGCGGGGTGCCCATGATGGCGCAGGATTGCGCGTGGGCATGTTGCAGCGCGGGAGGCGCGCCTTCGGCGGGGATCGGCGAACGGCGAGGCCCCTCCGTGGTGGATCTACAGCGTGATTCTTGGGCTTGGCCGGGTGGGTAGGCGGGCCGGGGGACGCCGTGAACCCGTCCATGGGGGCTTGGCCGCGGCATCCATGCCGCGGACACCCCCGCCCCGCCTACCCACCCGTCCCTGGACAGGTTCCTGCGGCGTCCACCACGGAAAATCACAAGCAAGAGCAGAAGCGGGTCGCTTCGCTCGCAAAGCGGTGGCCGCCAGCCAATCGCT
>NZ_JASJSU010000148.1:0-5479 GCF_030237045.1 Stenotrophomonas maltophilia group sp. Smal17 | reverse complement strand
TGACGGCCAACGGCCGGCGCCGGAGGACATTCGTACGCAAGGGCCTCCGCCCTGCGCCGCGCAGAACAATCCGCGAAGGAACCTCAGCGCCCGCGACCACCGTGCCAATGCTGGTGCCACGCCTGGAACATCAGCACGTTCCACAAGTGCGTGTGCCACTTGCGCTCGCCGCGCAGGAACGCCTCCCAGATGCCGCGCACGCGCACCGCATCGAAGCAGCCCTGGTTGCGCAGCAGCTGCGGATCCAGCAGCGCCTCGGCCCAATCACGCAGCGGACCCGCCAGCCAGCGCGCCATCGGCGGGCCGAAGCCGCGCTTGGGGCGGTACACCAGCGGCTCGGGCAGGTAGCGCGCCAGCAGGTGCTTCAAAATCAGCTTGTGCTCGCCATCGTGGTACTTCAGATGCTGCGGCAGGCGCCAGGCCAGGCGCACCACCTCCATGTCCAGCAGCGGCGCACGGGTTTCAACGCCCGCCGCCATGCCCGCGCGATCGACCTTGGCGAGAATGCCTTCGGCCAGATCCATGCGGAAATCGAGCAGCTGGATGCGCGCCTCGGCCGGCAGCGCCGTGTCCTGCTGCTGGAAGATCGTCACCGGTTCGCGCGCGCCCAGCACCACCTGCGCCGGCTGCCGCCAGCGGGTCACGCGCTGCAGGTAATGACCTTCCACATCGTTGGCGGCGACCTCGGCCACCAGTGCGCGCCAGCCACCGAGGCGGCCACGCTCGACGTTCATGCGGTTGCCGCTGCGCCGCGCCAGGTCACGTACCCAGTCCGGCAGGCCACCACACAGGCGCGCATTGCGCAGCGCGCGGCCATAACTGGGATGTCCGAAGAACAGTTCGTCGCCACCGTCACCGGTCAATGCCACCGGCTTGCGCGCACCCAGCAGTTCACTGGCCAGCAGTGTCGGCAGCTGCGAGGCGTCGGCGAACGGCTCGCACCAGACCTGCGGCAGCCGCTGCAGCAGGTCCAGGCCCTGGCGCGCGTCCATCCGGTGCAGGTGGTGCTGCACGCCCAGGTGGCGCGCCACCTGCGAAGCCCAATCGCTCTCGTCGTGGCCCGGATCGTCGAAGCCGACCGTCCACGCTTCGATCGGCAGGGTCGACTGCGCCTGCATCATCGCCGTCACCAGCGAGGAGTCGGTGCCGCCGGACAGGAACGCGCCGCAGGCCAGCGGCGAGTGCATGCGTGCAGCGATGGCCTTCTGCAGTACCGCCTCCAGCTGGTCGGTGGCCTGCTCCAGGCTCGGCGCCGGCTGCAGGGGTTCCTGCAGCGCGCTGTGCATCGCATCGCGTGCACACCAGTAACGCGAACCGCCCTGCGCGGCCATGCCGGAGTGCCCCGCAGCATGGTCATTCATGTCGATGCGCAACATCGCGCCGGCCACCAGCTTGTGGATGCCACGGTAGATGGTGTGCGGCGCCGGCACGTAGTCATGGCGCAGCAGCAGGCTCAGGGCATCCTGGTCGATGCTTGGCGAGAAACCCTCAAAGGCCTGCAGCGCCTTCAGCTCCGACGCGAACAGGAACCTGCCCTGGTACCAGCCGTAGTACAGCGGCCGCTCGCCCACCGGGTCGCGGGCCAGCCACAGCGCGCGCGACTCGCGGTCCCACACGCTGAAACCAAAGGCGCCCTCGATGCGCGACAGCGCCCGCTCCACGCCCCACTCGACGATCGCCTGCAGCAGCAGCCGCGCATCGCTGCAGTTGCGCGGCAGATCGCGCAGTTGTGCCTGCAGGTCGGCGCGGTTGTACAGGCGTCCGTCCAGGCACAGCACGTAGCGGCCGCAGTCCGAGCTCAGCGGTTGCAGGGGCGTATCGGTCGGCGCCCGGCAATGGCCCAGTGCCAGGCCGGCCTCGGCATCGGTCCAGTAGCCGATGCGACCCCGGCCGCGCTGTTGCAACGCGCGCAGCATCGGCGCCAGCTGCTGCAGCAGGTGCTCGTCTTCGGCGGGCGGCAACCAGGCCCCGACCACGCCGCTCATCGGGCACCTCCGCAGTGGCGGCGGGACAGGCACGGCAGGCAGAGGTTGGCGGGCGACATGGGAACGGCACGCGGAACGGAGGAGACTCCATGCTCGGCCCGCGCCCGCCCCGCGTCAGTCGCATTGCTGTCAGCGATCGTCACCAGACGTGTGACGAAGGTAACGTTTTGTAACGGCAACCGGCTATGCTTGGCGCCAAGTGGTTGCCGGGGCTGAGACCCGGCCCGTGCGCCAGCAACCCCGGCTGAATGGCGCCCGCCCCCTGGACCCGGGCGGCCCTATGGCTGGGATAGCATCGCCGCGCTCGTGCCGTGGCGGTACGTTTGCGTCCACGGAGGCCTTGAAAATGCTGGATATCGTACTGGTCGAAGACGATGCCCGCCTGGGAACGATGGTCAGTGACTATCTGCAGCGGCATGGTTACCAGGTCGCCCACGAGCGCAGCGGCGAGCGCGCCGTGGCCCGGATCCTGGCCGAAAAGCCGGCCCTGGTCCTGCTCGATGTCGGCCTGCCCGACCAGGATGGTTTCGAAGTGTGTCGGCAGATACGGCCCCACTATGACGGCATCATCTGCGTGCTGACCGCCCGAACCGACAACATCGACCAGGTCCTGGGGCTGGAACTGGGCGCCGACGACTACATCGGCAAGCCGATCGAACCGCGGGTGCTGCTGGCCCGCCTGCGCGCCCACCTGCGCCGCCACCGCCGGGTCGAGCCGCGCGACGGCAGCCTGCGCTTCGGCGAGCTGAGCATCGACCCGTCCACGCGCAATGTGCACCTGCAGGGTGCCCTGCTGGAACTGACCACCGCCGAGTTCGACCTGCTGTTCCTGCTGGCCAGCAACGCCGGCCAGATCCTCGACCGCGACGCCCTGCTGCGCGGCCTGCGCGGGATCGCCTTCGATGGGCTGGACCGCTCGATTGATGCCCGCATCTCGCGCCTGCGCCGCAAGTTGGGCGACAACCCGGAACAACCGGAACGGATCAAGACCGTCCGCGGACGCGGCTACCTGTTCAGCCGCTCGGCATGGGGATGAAGCGAACCCCCTCGGCGATGCGCGGCCACGCCTTCCACTTCCTGCGCTATGGCATCGGCTTCCTGGTCGCCCACCTTCTGCTGATCGTGCTTGGTCTGTGGGCGTGGGACGCGCTGCTGGAAGACCGCACCGAAGCCGGCCTGCAGGCCGAGATGCGCGGCACCCATGCGTTGCTGCAGCACCGCTTCGCCGAAACCCCGCGCGAGCAGTGGCCGGTGCTGGCGCGCGAACTCGACGCCGATTTCGCCTACGCGCTGCGCATGGTGCCGCTGGCCGAGGCGGTGAAGGAGCTGCCTGCCAGCCAGCGCCCGCCGTTCAACAACGGCCGTGTGCAGATCGACCTGGAGCACATGCGCAGCCTGCAGCGGATCGGCGACAGCGATTACGCGGTAATGCTGGGGCCGCTGGACGAAGCACTGCCTGAGGAGGGATGGCAGGACAGCGAAGTCTCCGGCGTGGCGATCCTGCTGCTGATCCTGATGGTGGCGGTGGCCCTGCCGATGTACGTGATGGTCTACCGCCTGTGGCGCGACGTCTCGCAGTTGGCCCAGGCGGCGCGTCAGATGCGCGATGGCCAGCTCGACACGCGCGCGCCGCGTGCCGGTACCGCGCTGGTACGGCCACTGGCCAATGCCTTCAACCACATGGCCGAACAGCTGCAGCAGCTGCTGGAAAGCCAACGCGTGCTGGCGCAGGCCGTGGCGCACGAGGTACGCACCCCGCTGGCGCGGATGCGTTTCGGCCTGGCCGACCTCGAGGACACCGCGCTGGATGAGCTCCAGCGCGATGCATTGGGCGGCCTGCGCACCGATGTCGACCGGCTGCAGCACCTCACCGACGCCGGCGTCGAGTACGCTGCCCTCGGCCGCTGCCACCAGCTGACCCGCCAGCGCCTGCAGCTGGCGGCGCTGGTGCGCGGCGTGATCGCCCAGTTCGCCCCGCTGCCGATGCCGGTGCAGCAGGTGCTGTCGCCGGTGGGCCTGGTCAACGTCAACCGGCACATGCTGGAACTGGCGCTGCGCAACCTGCTCGGCAATGCGCTGCGCTATGCACGCCGGCAGATCCGCATCACCAGCACGGTGAACGATGGCTGGCTGTGCCTGCAGGTGGAGGATGACGGCCCCGGCATCGCGCCGGAACTGCGCGGCCAGGTGCTGCAGCCTTACGTGCGGCTGGACCCGGGCAGCCCCGGCTTCGGGCTTGGCCTGGCGCTGGTGCAGGTAGTGGCCGACAAGCATGGCGGCCACGTCGAGGTAACCGATTCAGACCTGGGCGGCGCCTGCATCCGCCTGCACCTGCCGCTGGAAACCGGCGGCGTAGTAGAAGGCGATACGGCCTGCTAGCCCGCCGGTTCCGCGCGCGGCAGGGCAAACACGAACAGTGCGCCACGTTCGCTGTCACGCAGTTCGATGCGACGACCGTGCAGCTGCACGATGCGCTGCACGATCAACAGGCCCAGCCCGCCGTTCTCGCCGCGTCGCGCGCCCAGCGCGGCCGGTGCCTGGAACAGCTGCGTGCGCAGCGCTGGCGCCACGCCGGGGCCATCGTCGGCGACGCTGACCTCGACGCTGTCGGGTGTCGCGCGCAGGCACACCTCGATCCGGCCTCCCTCGGGCGCATGCCGCAACGCGTTGTCGAGCAGATTGGTCAGCACGCGCTCGACCAGGCCCAGGTCGGCGCGCACCAGCGGCAGGCCCGGCGGGAAGTCGGCATGCAGGCGCTGGTTGCGCGCCTGCGCGGCAAGTTCGAACTTCTGCAGCACGTCCTGCAGCAGCTCCGGCAGCGCGAAGACCTCCCATTCCAGGCGTACCTCGCCATGCTCCAGCCGCGCCAGCTCGAACAGCGCGCGCGCCAGCCGACCGACCTTGGCACTCTGCGCCAGGGCGATGCCGAGGTAGCGGCGGCGTTCGTCCGGTGACAGCGTGGCGTCCTTCAGCGCCAGCGTTTCCAGATAACCGTGCAGCGACGACAACGGCGTACGCAGGTCATGCGAGATGTTGGCCACCAGCTCGCGCCGCTGCAGGTCCTGCTGGCGCAGCTGCTGCCATTGTTCACCCAACCGCTGCGCCATCTGCGCGTGTGCGTGCTCAAGGATCACCAGCTCGTCGCGCTCGCCGGGGCGCAGTGGCTCCGGTGGCGGCAGTGGCGTCGGTGCGTCGATGTCGAAGGCCTGGATGCGCCGGGTCAGCCGCCGCAGCGGGCGGGTCACCCAGTAGAACGCCACCAGCCCGGCCAGCAGGCCGAGGCTGCCAACCAGCATTACCGACCACCAGGTGGTGTTCCACTGGCTGCCGGCGGCGAGATCGTCGGCCAGCATCTGCCGGTGCTCGCCGACCAGCACCACGTACACGTAACCCGCCTGACGGCCCTGCACGATCAACGGCGCGGCACTGAATACCTTGCGGCCATCCGCGCTGCGCGGATCGTCGCCGAGGATCGGCAGCGGCGCGGCGGCCAC
>NZ_JASJSU010000147.1:0-5567 GCF_030237045.1 Stenotrophomonas maltophilia group sp. Smal17 | reverse complement strand
CGCGGACGCCCGATCGTGCTGGTCGCGCCCCCCTACCGCCCGCATGCACCGGCCTGGGCGGCGGCCGGGCTGGACCTGGCCCAGCTGCAGATCATCCACGCCGCGCCGAAGCAGGCGCTGTGGGCCACCGAACAATGCCTGCGTTCTGCCGCCTGCGCCGCGGTGCTGTGCTGGCCACAGCAGGCCGACGACCGTGCCCTGCGCCGGCTGCAGGTCGCCGCCGACAGCGGCCAATGCCTGGGCTTCGTGTTCCGCGAGGCGCAGGCAGCGCGCAACCCCTCCCCGGCCAGCCTGCGCCTGCAGCTCGACCACGGCCAGGTGCGGGTACTGAAATGCCGTGGCGGCCTGCCGCCGGCGCAGCCGTTGCCCCTGGCCATCAGCCACTGAGGCCGCGCCGTGAACTGGGCCTGCCTGTTGTTGCCGCAGCTGGCGCTGGACAGCGTGCTGCGCCTGCAACCGGACCCGCAGCGGCCGCTGGTGCTGCTGCAGGGTCCGGCACAACGCCGCGTGCTGCGCGCGGTCAGCCCGGCCGCACGGGCAGCCGGGCTGCGCCCGGGCATGCTGCTGTCGGCCGCGCAGGTGCTGGTGCAGGACATGCACCTGCACGACTACGACCCGAACGCCGAACAGCACACCCGGCAGCTGCTGGCCAGCTGGGCCTATGCCTACAGTTCGCAGGTCAGCCTCGATTTCCCGCATGCGCTGGTGCTGGAGATCGGCGCCAGCCGTGCCCTGTTCGGTGACTGGCTGACCATCGAGAAACGCCTGCGCGGTGAACTGCACGAGCTGGGTTTCCGCCATCGCCTGGTGGCCGCGCCCACGCCGCATGCCGCGCGCGTGCTGGCCAACGTGCACGATGGCCTCGGCCTCGATGCGCAGCAGCTGCCGGCGGTACTCGCACAGCTGCCGTTGCCGCGCTGCGGGCTGCCCAGCGAAGCAGTGACCGTGCTGGGCCGCTCCGGCCTGCGCACGCTGGGTGCGGTGCTCGCGCTGCCGCGCGACAGCCTGGCCCGGCGCTTCGCCCCCGACGTGCTGCAGCAGCTGGATGCGCTACGTGGCCAGCCCACCGCACCACTGCGCTACTACCAGCCTCCCGACCGTTTCGATGCGCGCATCGAATTCGAATATGAGATCGAATCCAGCCAGGCCCTGCTGTTCCCGCTACGTCGCCTGCTGCTGGACCTGGCCGCCTTCCTGTGCTCCCGCGATGGTGGCGTGCAGCGCTTCGACCTGCATTTCGAGCACGACCTGCTGCCACCCAGCGTGCTGACCATCGGCCTGCTGGCGCCGGAGCGTGATCCCGCGCTGCTGTTCGAGATCGCGCGCAACCGCATGGAAGCCTTCGCCCTGCCCGCCGGCAGCCGCGCACTACGCCTGCACGCCGAGCAGCTGCCGCCCTTCGTGCCCGCCGCGCGCGACCTGTTCGATACCCGGCCGGCGCAGGCGATGCCCTGGACCCAGTTGCGCGAGCGCCTGCGTGCGCGGTTGGGCGATGACGCCGTGCAGCCGCTGGCGGTGCAGGCCGACCATCGCCCCGAACGCGCCAGTGGCACCCAGCCGGCGGTCAAACCACCGTCGTACTGGCCACTACGCCCGGGCTGGCTGCTGGATACGCCGCAACCGCTGCGTGATCCACGCCTGCGCATCGTCGCCGGGCCGGAGCGCATCGAATCGGGCTGGTGGGACCAGGCCGACGCACGGCGCGACTACTACGTGGTGGAAACCGCGCATGGCCAGCGCGGCTGGGCCTTCCGCACACGCAACGATCCGCATGCACCGTGGATGCTGCACGGCTGGTTCGGCTGAGCCGCCATGCACAGTGAACTGCCCGGCTACGCCGAACTGCACTGCCTGTCGGCGTTCAGTTTCCAGCGCGGCGCCTCGATTGCCGAAGAACTGTTCGCGCGCGCCGCCGGCCAGGGCTATCGGGCGCTGGCGATCACCGACGAGTGCTCGCTGGCCGGCATCGTGCGCGCCTGGCAGGCGGCGAAGACGCATGGCGTGGCACTGATCGTCGGCGCCGAATTCCAGGTCGAGGACGGACCGAAGCTGGCCCTGCTGTGCACCGACCAGGCCGCCTATGCCGGGCTGTGCCAGTTGATCACCACCTGCCGGCGACGCGCGGCCAAGGGTGAATACCATTGCCTGCGCGACGACCTGCTTGGCCTGCCCGACGGCCTGCTCTGCCTGTGGCTGGACCGGCAGCCGGCCGCCACCGATCTGGAGCTGCTGCGCACCGGCTTCAATGATCGCCTGTGGCTGGCGGTGGAGCTGCATCACGAGCATGACGACGCGCATCGCCTGCAGCAGCTGCAGGCCTTTGGCGAACGCCACCGCCTGCCACTGGTTGCCAGTGGTGATGTGCACATGCACGTGCGCCGCCGGCGTGCGCTGCAGGACACACTGACCGCGATCCGCCACCGCTGCAGCGTAGCCGAAGCCGGCTGGCGCCTGTTTCCCAATGGCGAGCGCCATCTGCGCCCACGCACCGCACTGGCCCAGTTGTACCCGCCCGAACTGCTGGCCGAGACCCTGCGCATCGCCGAACGCTGCCACTTCACCCTGGAGCAGCTGCAGTACACCTACCCGCGCGAACTGGTGCCGGAAGGGCACGACCCGGACAGCTGGCTGCGCGTGCTGGTCGAGCGTGGCATTCCGTGGCGCTGGAAGAACGGCATCGAACCGGCGCAGCGCAAGCAGATCGAACACGAACTGGCGCTGATCCGGCAGAAGAACTACGCCTCCTACTTCCTCACCGTGCAGGACATCGTGCGCTTCGCGCGCAGCCAGGACATCCTCTGCCAGGGCCGTGGCTCGGCGGCCAACTCGGCGGTGTGCTTCGTGCTGGGCGTGACCGAGATCGACCCGGCACGCAGCAATCTGTTGTTCGAGCGTTTCATCTCCGCCGAACGCGACGAACCACCGGATATCGACATCGACTTCGAGCACGAGCGCCGCGAAGAAGTGCTGCAGTACGTGTTCAAGCGCTATGGGCGTGAACGTGCTGCCTTGACTGCAGTGGCGATCAGCTACCGCGGCCGCAGCGCGATCCGCGATGTGGCCCGCGCGCTCGGCCTGCCGATGGACCAGGTCAACGAACTGGGGGCAGCGATGGATCACTGGGGCGGCCACGTGCCGTTGCCGGAGACCCTGCGCGAACGCGGCTTCGATCCGAAGACCCCGCTGATGCGCCGGCTGCTGTCACTGACCGCCGAGCTGATCGACTTCCCACGCCACCTGTCGCAGCACCCGGGCGGCTTCGTGATTTCCGAGCATCCGCTGTCGACCCTGGTGCCGGTCGAGAACGCAGCGATGGCCGACCGCACCGTCATCCAATGGGACAAGGATGACCTGGATGCCACCGGCCTGATGAAGGTCGACTGCCTGGCACTGGGCATGCTCACCGCCATCCGCAAATGCCTGGCGATGCTGCAGCAGCATGGCCTGCACAGTGGGCGCATGGATGCGATTCCCGATGAGGACACACCCACCTACGACATGATCAGCGCCGCCGACACCATCGGCGTGTTCCAGATCGAGTCGCGTGCACAGATGGCGATGCTGCCACGCATGCAGCCGCGCAACTTCTACGACCTGGTGATCGAAGTGGCGATCGTGCGCCCCGGCCCGATCCAGGGCGACATGGTGCACCCCTACCTGGAGCGCCGCCGGCTGCTGCGCGAACAGGGTCCAGAGGCGCTGGACAACCTGGAAGAACCGCTGTACCCGCCGCAGCTGGAGCGCGTGTTCGCGCGCACCCTGGGCGTGCCGCTGTTCCAGGAACAGGTGATGCAGCTGGCGGTGGATGCGGCCAGTTACACCCCGGGCGAGGCCGATGCCCTGCGCCGCTCGATGGCCGCGTGGAAGCGCCGTGGCGGGCTGGAGCCGCATCGCGAGAAGCTGCTGGCGGGGATGTTGAAGAACGGCTTCAGCCGTGAATACGGCGAACACCTGTTCGAGCAGATCAAGGGCTTCGGCGATTACGGCTTTCCGGAAAGCCACGCCGCCAGCTTCGCCCTGCTGACCTATGCCAGCTGCTGGCTGAAGTGCCACCACCCGGCCGCGTTCACCGCCAGCCTGATCAACAGCCAGCCACTGGGCTTCTACAGCCCCGACCAGCTGCTGCAGGACGCGCGCCGGCATGGCATCGGCGTGCTGCCGCTGGACGTGCGCCACAGCGACTGGGACTGCACGCTGGATTTCAGCAAGGGACCGGCCGCGATCCGGCTCGGCCTGCGCCTGGTCGATGGCTGCAACGAACCCGCCGTGCAGGCCATCATGCGAGAACGTGCGCGGCGCCCCTTCGACGACGTGGGCGACCTGTGCCAGCGCACCGCGCTGGACCGTCGCCAACAGGGCCTGCTGGCCGATGCTGGCGCGTTGCGTGGGCTCAGCGGCCATCGCCATCGTGCGCGCTGGGATATCTCCGGCGTTGAAAACCGGCTGCCGCTGTTCGACCACGCCCGCGCCACCGCCGAGGCCCGCGTGCCGTTGCCGCTGCCCAGCACCTGGGAAGACATGCAGGCCGACTACCGCAGTACCGGTACCACGCTTGGCCGCCATCCGATCTCGTTCCTGCGCGCACAGCTGCGCACTCGTGGCTGCCTGGACGCCGCGCAACTGGCGGCTCACGGCCATGGCCGCCGCGTGCGCATTGCCGGCCTGGTACGCATGCGCCAGCGTCCGCAGACCGCCAGTGGCGTGACCTTCCTCACCCTTGAGGACGAAACCGGCATGGTCAACGCGGTGGTCTGGCGGCACATCGCTGATCGCCAGCACCGGGTGCTGGTTGATACCCAGCTGATGCAGATCGATGGCCGCCTGGAGCGCGTCGATGGCGTGCAGCATGTCATCGTGCAGCGCATGCACTGCCTGGATGAACTACTGCAGGGACTGCGCAGCCACAGCCGCGATTTCCACTGACGATACACAACGTCACACAACGAACTGGCCATTGCCGGTCCGCATCCGCTATCGTCGGCACATCCAAGGAAGGACGACACGATGCCCCGTGCACTGCTGCTGACCACGCTGGTGGTCGCCACCCTCGCCCTGCTGGTGTCCGGCTGGACCGCCTGGAGCCTGCATCGCAGCCAATCGCCACAGCGCATCATCGAAGCACGCGGGCTGGTCATCCACGATGAAAGCGGACAGCCACGGGTGATCCTCGGCGCACCGGTTCCCGATCCTCTCAGCCAGGGCCGCACCCAGGGGCCGCGTGCGACCGCCCTGTCAGGCCTGATCCTGCTCGGCCCGGACGGCTCCGAACGCGGTGGCTATGGCACCAGCGACCGCGGCGGCGAGGCCCTGCTGACCCTGGACGATGCCACCGGCACCACTGAAGTGTTCAAGGTGGTGGCCAACCCGGACCGCGGCGCCAGCCTGATGGTCAAGCACCAGAACAATACCGGCGCCATGCTCACCTCCTGGCAGGGAAAGCCTGAACTGATGTTCGTCGATGACAGCGGCCAGTCCTACTACGTGCGCCCGGGCGCCAACGCCGCGCCCTGATCTGCTTTTGTAGCGTCGAGCTTGCTCGACTTTGCTTCACCTTTGTAGAGTCGAGG
>NZ_JASJSU010000146.1:0-5591 GCF_030237045.1 Stenotrophomonas maltophilia group sp. Smal17 | reverse complement strand
ATCAGCCTGGTCGGCACGCCCTACCGCTACGGCGGCAACACTCCCGATTCCGGCTTCGACTGCAGCGGACTGGTCGCCTATGTGTACCGCGAGATGCTGGACCTGAAGCTGCCGCGCACCTCGCGTGACCTGGCGGCGGTACAGGGCCCGAAGATCGACCCACAGCGCCTGGCGACCGGCGACCTGGTGTTCTTTGGCAGCCGCGGCAACGTCACCCATGTCGGCATCTATGTCGGCGAAGGTCGTTTCGTGCACGCGCCGAGCACCGGCGGCACCGTCCGGCTCGACTCGCTCAGCGGGCCCTACTGGAAGGACCACTACACCGGCGCGAAACGTGTCCTTCGCTAAAATGAACAGGCGATATGTTCAAAACTGTGACGCACATCACCATAGAACTAACGGATTACTAACGGAATTTTTAACTTATTGACGCTTTTACAGGGCATGATGCCCCATCGTTTTTTTTCTGTGACCGACGCGTGACGACTGACGACCTGAAAAGCGAAGGCCAGACTTCCGTATCTTCACGTGGTGCCCGCCCGCTGTTGCTCGGCCTGGCACTGTGTCTGACCAGCCTTCCGGCATGGTCGCAGACTGCTCCGAATCGTTCCGATGTGACTCCGGCCCCGGTGGCCGAGAGCCCCGCCCGACCGGCCGCCAAGGCCGAGGCCGCCGCTCCGCAGCGCAGCCGCGTCGATGCCGCCGCCAGCGCGACCCTGGCCGCCCTGCTGCCGCACCTGGCCGCCAACGACACCATTCCGCTGATGGACCGCTCGGCCGTGGTGGCCGGCGATCTCAGCCGCCTGCTCGCCAACTACGACACCAGCAGCGCCGCCAATGGCAGCGTTGTCGGTACCGCCGCCGACAACGGCAAGGTGCAGTCGCTGCTGCGCCGTGCGATGACCCTGCTGGGCACCCCGTACCGTTGGGGGGGCAGCAACCCGGACAGCGGTTTCGACTGCAGTGGCCTGGTCGGCTACGTGTTCCGCTCCGCCCTCGGCATCGAGCTGCCGCGCGTCTCGCGCGAGATGGCCCACGATGACAACGCCGAACTGATCAACGACCGCACCGCGCTGGCCGCTGGCGACCTGGTCTTCTTCGGCCGCAAGGGCCGCGTGGACCACGTCGGCATCTACGTCGGTGACGGCCGCTTCCTGCACGCCCCGAGCTCGGGCAAGGACGTGCGCGTGGATACCCTGCTCAGTGGCTACTGGGGCAACAAGTTCATGCAGGCCCGCCGGGTCGATCTCTGATCTGACCGGTTGGCGCGAACGCGCCGCCTGACACGAGAAAGCCGCTGCCCTGCAGCGGCTTTTTTTGTTGGGCCCGCAATGACGGATAGGCGCCGGCCACCCCCGGTGGGTACCGACCGTTGGTCGGTACCGCATCAGCCGCCTGCCAAACAAAAGGCCCGCCGGTCAGGGCGGGCCTTTCATCGCTACGCACAACCTCAGCTGCGCGGCGGTGTCGGGTCGGGGTCGTCCACACCCACATTGCCGGACGGGTTGTCGTACACCGCCTGATCCAGCAGGCCGGTTTCCTTGGCCACGATCACCGGCACCAGCATCTGGCCGGTCACATTGGTCATCGTTCGCATCATGTCCAGGATGCGGTCGATGGCATACAGGTAGCCGATGGTCTCCAGCGGCAGGTTGGCCGCACTCAGCACCACCGTGGCCATGATCACTGCGGTGCCCGGCACGCCGGCGGTGCCGAAGCTGCCCAGCACCGAGGCGATCAGCACCACCACGTACTGCTCCGGAGTCAGCGGCACGCCGCTGTACTGTGCAATGAACACCGCGCACAGCGCCGGGTAGATCGCGCCGCAGCCGTCCATCTTGATGCTGGCGCCCAGCGGCACCGCGAACGAACCGTAGTCCTTGTTCACGCCCAGGTTGTGGGTGATCGAGCGCAGCGCCACCGGCATCGCCGCGAAGCTGGACGAGCTGACAAACGCCACCTGCATGCCCGGTGCCGCGCCACGGAAGAACTTCAGCGGGTTCAGGCCGTGCGCCAGCAGCAGCGCGCTGTAGACCACCACGATGTGCAGCGCGCAGGCCACGTACAGGGCGAGTACGAAATGACCCAGCGGCAGCAGCTTCTCGAACCCGTAGCTGCCGACCAGGCCGGCGATCAGGCCGAAGGTGCCGATCGGGGTGACTTCCAGCACGAAGCGGGTCACCTGGATCATGATGTCGCTCATCTGGCCGACCAGCTTGCGCGCCTCGGTCACCTTCTCGCCCAGCTTGACGATGGCAAAGCCCACCAGTCCGGCGAAGAAGATCACCGGCAGGATCGAGCCGCGACCGGCGGCCAGCACGGTTTCACCGGCCGCATTGACCTTGGTGCCGATGCCGGACAGCGCGTAGAAGACATTGGCTGGCACCACGTCCAGCAGCACCTGCACCACGCTGGGCACTTCGCGCGGCACATAGTTGCTGGCCATCGACAGCTGCAGGCCACCGGCGCCGGGCTGCAGCACGGTACCCACGCCCAGGCCGACGCACACCGCCAGCGCGGCGGTGATCACGAACCACAGGAAGGTGCGGCCACTGAGCGCGGCGACCGACTTCTGGCCGTGCAGTGACGAGATCGCGTTGATGACCGCGAAGAACACCAGCGGTACCGCGATCATCTTGATCAGGGTGACGTACAGCTCGCCGAGCGGGCCGAACCACGTTTCCGCGGCCGGGCCCAGCGCCCAGCCAGCCAGCGCGCCGAGCACGAAGCCACCGACCACGCGCTGCCAGAATGGAATCCGCAGCCAGGCAGAGACCAGCTTCATAGGCAATCCAGAGGGGAAGAAAGGGATGCTGGAACGATAGCCCAAGGCGGCCGGCAGAACGACCGCCCGGCCGGCAAATCAGTGTGTCATCGGCGTGCCTTGCGGGGCCGGGCATAATGAACGTCCCGTTACAGTTTGTGAGATCCCAGCGTCCATGCGCCGTTCCGTCTCCCTGTTGGCCGCCTGCGCCACCACCCTGCTGCTGGGCGCCTGCGCCAGCACAACCCCCGCCTCTGCCCCGGCCGGCCTGAAGGTCGCCGTCGATCCCGTCGCCCACCCGGCCGGTGAGACCCCGCAGTGGTGGTACCGCAGCGGTGCCGCCCAGGCGGCCGCCAACGGCGCGATGTCCGGCAAGGCGAAAAACGTCATCCTGTTCCTGGGCGACGGCATGAGCCTGACCACCGTGGCCGCCTCGCGCATCTACGAGGGTCAGCAGAAGGGCGGTTCGGGCGAAGAAAACCTGCTGTCCTGGGAGCGCTTCCCGGCCACGGCGTTCAGCAAGACCTACAACACCGATTCGCAGACGCCGGATTCGGCCGGCACCATGACCGCCATCACCACCGGCGTGAAGACCCACATGGGTGCGATCGGCGTCAGCGCCGGCAGCCGCACCGACTGTGCCGACAGCCTGTCCAAGGGCCTGCTGACCTGGCTGCAGCTGGCCGACAGCGCCGGCCTGGCCACCGGCGTGGTGTCCACCGCACGCCTGACCCACGCCACCCCCGCCGCCACCTACGCGAACTCGCCCGAGCGCAACTGGGAAAACGACACCGACCTGACCGAAGCGGCCAAGGCGGCCGGCTGCAAGGACATCGCCCAGCAGCTGCTGTCGACCTCGCGCTATGGCCGTGGCCCGCTGGTCGCCCTCGGCGGCGGTCGCGGTGAATTCACCACCGTGGAAGAGCGCGATCCGGAATACGACGACAAGGTCGGCCAGCGCCTGGACGGCCGCAGCCTGGTGCAGGAATGGCAGCAGGCGCACCCGCAGGGTGCCTACGTCTGGAACAGCAAGCAGCTGGCCGCCGCCGCCAACGCGCCGGCCATCCTCGGCCTGTTCGAGCCGGACCACATGCGCTACGAGTATGAGCGCCCGCAGGATCCGGGCGGCGAGCCGAGCCTGGCCGAACTGACCGCTGCGGCGATCAAGAACCTGGCCAAGCACCAGGAGGGCTACGTGCTGATGATCGAGGGCGCGCGCATCGACCACGCCAATCACAGCGGCAACGCCTACCGTGCCCTGACCGAGACCGTGGCGCTGTCCGACGCGGTGCGCGTGGCCAACGAACTGACCTCGGCCGACGACACCCTGATCATCGTCACCGCCGACCACTCGCACACCCTGAACTTCGTCGGCTACCCGGCACGCGGCAACCCGATCCTGGGCAAGGTGAAGGACAAGGGCGGCGAAGACGGTGCCGGCAAGCTGGACTATGCGCTGGACGGCAGCGGCCAGCCGTACACCACCCTGACCTACGCCAACGGCCCGGGCCACACCGGCGCCAGCAACCAGCAGCCGGCCGGCGCCAAGCGCTACCCGCACAACCCGAGCAGCTTCGAACCGGCCAATGGCCGCCCGAACCTGCGTGAGGTCGACACCGAGCACCCGGACTACATGCAGGAAGCGCTGGTGCCGATGAAGTCCGAATCGCACGGTGGCGAGGACGTCGGCATCTGGGCCCGTGGCCCGGGCAGCAAGGCGATCCGCGGCACGCTGGAACAGAACGCGATCTACCACATGATCGTGCAGGCCACCCCGGCCCTGCGCGAACGCCTGTGCCAGGCCGGCACCTGCGACGACAAGGGCGTGCCGGTGCAGCTGCCGGCGCCGACCGTCTTCGAGCGCAAGGCCGAGGCCAAGTGATCGCGCGGCAGGCCCGCCCTGCCCCCGCCAGCGGCCGCCTCGCGCGGTCGCTGGTCCTGCTCGGCATGCTGGCCAGCAGCACTGCGCTGGCACAGGCACCGGCCTGCAAGCTGCTCACCGACGAGCACGGGTTGTGGCCGCTGCCCGACTGCGAGGTGGTCGATCACCGGCCCAGGATCCACCCCGACACGCTGAAAGACCTGAACTTCGACGACCACGGCCTGGCCGTGGTGTATGCCGACCAGGGTTTCCATTACGTCAACCGCAAGGGCCGCAGCCTGCCGGTGCTGACCTGGGACAACGGGCCGGAGACACCGCAGGAGGGCCTGCTGCGGGCCCGCGTCGGCAACCGCGTGGGCTACTTCGATCTGAAGTTCCGTCAGGTGGTTCCGGGCACCTTCGATTTCGGCTGGCCGTTCCGCGATGGAGTGGCCGAGGTCTGCAACGGATGCCGTCGCGGCACGCCGGATGCGGATGGGCACACGCCGATGGAAGGCGGAGAGCGGTTCCGCATCGACCGTTCGGGCCGTCGGGTGAAGTAGGGGTTCGGCAGGGCTGCGCCCTGCACCTGCTGCAGGCCAGAGCAACAGCAACAACAACAGCCAAAGCGGCTCTGGTTTTCTGTGGGTTTGGCGGGGCGGTGTCGGATTGCGGGGACGCCGTGAACCCATCCCTGGGGGCTTGGCCGCGGCATCCATGCCGCGGACACCCCGCAATCCGACACCGCCCCACCTTCGACAGGTTCCCGGTGACGGTTGGATCATCCACGCCATGCGTGGATCACATCTGTCAGATATCGAATTGAATCCGGGGTCAGATCCGTTTTCCTGTGGAAAACGGATCTGACCCCATCAACATGCCCGACAGTTCGCAGGAAACTGTCGAAGGCGGGGTGGGTCCGGTTGCGGGGGCGTGAGCCGCATGGATGCGGCGACCGAGCTTACA
>NZ_JASJSU010000145.1:0-5932 GCF_030237045.1 Stenotrophomonas maltophilia group sp. Smal17 | reverse complement strand
AGCGGCCGGCACTACCGTGCTGCAGCCGCCAGCTCGCGCGCGATCGCACCCAGTCGCTCCACCGCACCGATGAAGCGCGCATCCAGGGTCTGGCAGCACGACAGCCGCAGGCAATGCCGGTAGCGGGCGCCGCGCGAATAGACCTGGCCGGGCATGAACACGATGTCTTCCTGCAGCGCACGTTCGAACAGTTCGCGCGTGTCCACGCCCGGCAGTTCCAGCCACAGCAGGAAACCGCCCTGCGGCTCGGTGGCGCGGGTGCCCGCCGGGAAGTACTCGGCCACCAGCTGGCGCAGCCGCCCCACCTGCTCGCGATACAGGCGACGCATGCGGTGCAGGTGGTGCTCGTAGCTGCCCGCCTCCAGGTAGGCTGCCACCGCATCGCCGAGGAGTTGCGGTTCGCCGCCGGTGGACTGGAACTTCAGCAGCGCGATGCGTTCGGCGAAGCGGCCGCCTTCCAGCCAGCCGATGCGATAGTCCGGGGCCAGGGTCTTGGAAAAGCCACCGACCACCATCACCCAGCCGTCGCGATCGAAGGCCTTGAGCAGGGGCGCGGGCGGTTCGCAGAACTGCAGCTCGGCATACACCGCATCTTCGATCAGCGGCAGCTGGCGTGCATTGACCAGTTCGGCCAGTCGCTGCTTGGCGGATGTGGGCATGGTGCAGCCCAGCGGGTTGTGCACGGTCGGCATCACCACCAGCGCGGCCAGCGCCGTGTGTTCGAGCAGGGCCTCCAGGGCATCGACATCCAGCCCCTGCTGCGGGTGGGTGGGCAATTCGATGGCCTGCAGGCCGAGGGTGGCCAGCAGGGGATACAGGTTGAAGTAGGAGGGCGCCTCGATGCCGACCGCATCGCCGGACCGGGTGACGGCACGCAGCGCCAGCTGCAGCGCTTCCATCGCGCCATGGGTCAGCAGCAGGCGGTCGCTGTGGGTGTGCAGGCCCATGCGCGGGCCGCGGCGCACGATCTGCGCCAGCAGCCGCGGCGAGCCATTCGGGCGTGCATAGGTTTCCACCGTCTGCTGGCCATGACGCAGCACCTGTGCAGTGTGCCGGGCAAGCTGCGCCCCGGGATAGAACTGGCGACCACGGGGGCCGGCGAAGGCCAGGTCGATCACGCCGGGTCGGCGCTGTGCCTCCAGCACACGGGCCATCAGCGCCTGCTGCAGCGGCGCGGTGGGCGCCGACGGCGTATCGCGCAACGAACGTTCCGGCACCGACAGGCGCGGTGCGACCTCGAAGCCGGCCTTGGGTCGTGGAATCACCAGGCCGGCATCTTCCAGCTGGCGATAGGCCGCGATCACGGTGTTCAGGCTGAGCCTGCGCTGCAGCGCCATCTGCCGCAGCGAGGGCAGGCGGCTGCCAACGGGAAGCCGACCGCCATGGATGGCCTCGGCCAGTTCATCGGACAGCCGCTGGTAGCGGGGAGGGATCATCGTGTTCTGGTCATCTGTATCCATCGAAGTTCCCGTCAACTGGAGCTGTACCCCTGACGTTGGCGAGCCTAGCATGTCGTTGTCGGACGGGCCTGATCGGGGCGCGGCCGATACTTCCCAAGCGCACGGCGGGATCGCCGTGCGTCTTTTTCTGCGTGGGTATTGCCGGTCGTTACCGCATCGGCACCAGCACTGCATCGCGCCGGTACAGCGCCGGGAACTGCTTGCCCAGCGCCGCCAGCTTCGGTGCGTCGTAGTAGCGGATGTAGGCCGCCTGCGGGTAGTTCGTCATGTAGTTCTGGTGATAGCTCTCGGCCGGGTAGAAGCGCTGGCCGCTGCCCAGCTGGGTGACGATCGGTGCGCGGTAGCTGCCGGCCTGGCCGAGCTGGGCGATGTAGGCGCGGCTGGCGGCTTGCTGGCGCGCGTCGTCGCTGAAGATCGCCGACCGGTACTGGCTGCCGTGGTCCGGCCCCTGGCGGTTGAGCTGGGTCGGGTCGTGCACCACCGAGAAGAACACCTGCATCAGCTGCCCGTAGCTGACCTGGCGCGGATCGTAGTCGATCTTCACCGCTTCGGCGTGACCGGTCTGGCCGCTGCTGACCCGCTCATAGTGTGCGTTGGCGGCGCTGCCACCGATGTAGCCGGACACCGCATTGCTCACGCCCTTGACGTGCTGGAACACGCCCTGCACGCCCCAGAAGCAGCCGCCGGCAAACACCACGCTGGCGTGGGTGGCGTCATCGCGGAACGCCGCATCGCCGGTGGGTACCGGCAGTGCCTTGGCCTGCGCGCTGGCTTCGACCGGTGCGGCGATCGCGCCGTGGTCGACCAGCAGCACGCCGGCGATCAATGCGGTGGCTACAAGACCGGCAACACCTGCAGCAATACCCTGTTCAAAGGAGAGTTTCATCGTGTCCTCCCGGTTCAACCAAAGGTGAAGGCGTAGGCCTGCACGCCCGCATCGAGGAATTCGATCTCGAAGCGGTGCGGGCCGACCGTGCCGCGCTGGCGCACCAGCTGGAACAGGCGGTGTTCGTTGACCACGCCACTGCCATCGGCGCCGACGTCACTGCCGGCATCGGTGGCGGGCAGTGGCTTGCCGTCCAGCCACACGCGGAAGCGCACCGGCTTGCCGTCCTGGCCCGGTGCCAGCACCAGGTGCAGGTCGCGCGCATGGAACTGGAAGGCGATGCGGCCGCCGGCGCGCTGCAGTTGCGCGGCTTCGTCGGTGATCGTCCACTGCCCGGACAGGCCCCACTGGTTCAGCGCCAGGGCGGTGGGCAGCGTGTAGTCGAACGCGGTGTCGCTGCGTTGCCCGCCGGGCGAGGCGAACTGTTCGGCACGGGCGTGGCCCAGGTAGGTTTCCGGCGAGCGCAGGTTGCCCATGTCGGCCTGCGCGGCAACGCCCTGCAGGTCGGCCGCGGCGGGATCGGCTGGCGGCGGAAGGTGGGTCTGGCCGGCTTCGGTCAGCAGCCGGCGGATCACCTGTTCCGAGCGCGCGTAGTTGCCCTCGCCGAACTGATGGCCGCGGATGTTGCCCTGCGCATCGACGAAGTACTGCGCCGGCCAGTAGCGGTTGTTGAACGCACGCCAGATCGTGTACTGGTTGTCGAGCGCCACGGGGTACTCGACCTTCAGCTGCTGCACCGCCTTCATCACATTGCGTGGGTCACGCTCGAAGGCGAACTCCGGCGTGTGCACGCCGATCACCACCAGGCCGTGGTCGCGGTAGCGGCGCTCCCATTCGTGCACGAACGGCATCGCGCGCAGGCAGTTGATGCAGGAGTATGTCCAGAAGTCGACCAGCACCACCTTGCCGCGCAGCTGCTGGGCGGTCAGCGGCGGGCTGTTGAGCCAGCCGGTGGCGCCATCCAGCGCGGGCAGGGTGCCCTCCACCGGCAGCGGTGCATCGGCACCGGCATTGGCGCCGGCCATCATCATCGGCGGTGCCGCCGGTTGTGCGCCGGGTACCGCGTCCAGCAGGCCCTGCTCGATGCGCGCGGTGCTGACCGTGGACAGGCGGGTCAGCAGGCCGGTGTCCCAGCCGAGGCCGATCGCCACGACGGCCAGCAGCGCGGCCACGCCCAGCACCTTGCGCAGCACATCACCCACGCCGAGCCGCGCCTGCATCGCGCGGAACACCCGGCCGCCGATCCATACCGCCAGCGCCAGCGCGGTGATCGCGCCCAGTGCATAGGCCAGCAGCAGCGCAGTGGTGCCGACGCTGGCGCCGTGCAGGGCGGCGCCGGTCAGCACCAGGCCCAGAATCGGCCCGGCGCATGGGGCCCACAGCAGGCCGGTGGCGATGCCGATCAGCAGCGAGGTCCCTGCGCCACCGCGTCCTGCGGCGTCAGCGGCATCGGCGCGTGCGCTCAAGCGTGCACCCACGCGCTGGAACGGGGCCAGCAGATGGTCCGCCAGTCGCGGCCACAGCAGCGCCAGCGCAAACAGCGCCATCAGCACCAGCGCGATCCAGCGGCCGACCTGGTTGGCCTGCGCCACCCATTGGCTGCCCACCGCCGCCAGGCTGGCCACCACGGTGAAGGTGAGCGCCATGCCCAGCAGCAGCGGCAGCGTGCTGCGCACGAAGGGACGGTCGGCGCGCGCGAACACGAACGGCAGCACCGGCAGGATGCAGGGGCTGAGCAGGGACAACGCACCCCCGAGGTAGGCAAGCAGCAACAGCAGCATGGTCAGGCTCCGGACGTGGGGGAAGAACCGACCGGCACCCGCCAGCCGTCGGCGGTGCCGCCATCGGCCGCACCGGGAACGAACACCAGCGCTGCACCGTTCATGCAGTAGCGCAGCCCGGTCGGGCGCGGGCCGTCATTGAAAACGTGGCCGAGATGGCCGCCGCAGCGGCGGCAGTGCACCTCCACCCGCAGCATGCCGAAGGTGACGTCGCGGTCTTCGCCGATGGCGTTGTGCAGCGGCGCCCAGAAGCTCGGCCAGCCGGTGCCGCTCTCGAACTTGGTGGACGAGGAGAACAGCGGCAGCGCGCAGCCGGCACAGGCGAACGTGCCCTGCCGGTGCTCCTTGTTGAGCGGGCTGCTCCATGGCCGCTCGGTGGCCTGCTGGCGCAGCACCGCGTACTGGGCCGGGGTCAGGCGCTGGCGCCAGTCGGCGTCGCTGTGCATGACCTCGAACTGGCGCGCCGGGCGCGCTTCGGCAGCGGCCGGTGCGGCGCGGCTGCAGGCGCCGAGGCCGAACAGGCCGGCAGCGGTGGCGACACCGCCCAGGCCCAGCAGATGGCGGCGGGTGAGGGTCATGGCGGACTCCGGGAAGGGGCGACGGGGCCATGCTGCGCCCGCCCGGGTCAACGAATCCTCACGCAGGATTCAATTTTTCGTGAGGTATCGGCGACCATCCCGCGCCACAATGCGGGCAGCCCCCCACTGGCCCCGAGCTGCCGATGTCCGCCAAACGCGTGCTGATCGTTGAAGACGATGCCCACATCGCCGACCTGCTGCGCATGCATCTGGGCGATGAAGGCTATGACGTGGCCCACGCCGCCAGCGGCGATGCGGGACTGCGCCTGCTTGAACAGGACGGCCCGTGGGATGCGCTGGTGCTGGACGTGATGCTGCCCGGCGTGGACGGCCTGCAGGTGTGCCAGCGCGCACGCGCGATGGCGCGTTATGTGCCGATCATCATCATCAGTGCACGTGGCAGTGAAACCCAGCGCATCGTCGGCCTGGAACTGGGTGCGGACGACTACCTGGCCAAACCCTTCTCGATGCCGGAACTGGTGGCACGGGTGCGCGCGCTGCTGCGCCGCGCCGAGGCGATGGCGCAGAGCGCCCGCATCGATGCCGGCGCGATCGAACTGGGCGGGCTGCAGCTGGACCCGGTTGCACGCACCGCGTCGGTGGAGGGCACTGCGCTGGAACTGACCCCGCGCGAATTCGACCTGCTGCTGTTCTTCGCCCGTCATCCGGACCAGGTGTTCGCGCGCATGGAACTGCTCAACCAGGTCTGGGGCTATCAGCACGATGGCTACGAGCACACGGTCAACACCCATATCAACCGGCTGCGCAGCAAGATTGAAACCGACCCGGCCAATCCGCGGCGGCTGCTGACGGTGTGGGGACGCGGCTACAAGCTGGTCGATCCGGCCGGGGCGGCGGCATGATCAGGCCGAACCTGTGGCAGAAGCTGGCGGCGGTGATCGCCGCACTGATGCTGATGTGCTGCATGGCGCTGCTGGCGCTGCAGATGCGTGCCAACACCCGCCACGAACAGGAAGTGGTGCAGCGGTTGTCGCTGGGCCTGGCCGAGCACATCGCCCAGCGCAGCGAGCTGATGGACACCAGCGGCATGCGCGACGCCGCAGTGCGCGCCTTGTTCGGCCAGTTGATGGCAGTCAACCCCAGCGTCGAGGTCTACCTGCTGGACGACCAGGGCCGCATCCTCGGCCACGATGCGCCCAGCGGCCATCTGGTACGCAACCGGGTGGACGTGGCGCCGTTGCGCCGGCTGCTGGCCGGCGCGCCGCT
>NZ_JASJSU010000144.1:0-6058 GCF_030237045.1 Stenotrophomonas maltophilia group sp. Smal17 | reverse complement strand
CGTAGGGGTGGCCCTGGCCGGTTGCGCCGCCACCGCCGCCAAGCCGACCGCCGTCGAAGCCAACATCACCACCAAGGCGGTGGGCTACCTGGACAAGAGTGCGGTACCGGCCAGCCTGGACCTGGTGCCGGCGCCGCCGGCGACCGGTTCGGCTGCCCTCGCCCTCGACGAGCAGGTCAGCCGTGAAGCCCGCGCGCTGCGTGGCAGCCCGCGCTTCGCCCAGGCCGGCATCGATGCCGAACTCGGCTTCCCCGAAGGCGCCAACCACTTCTCCTGTGCCGCCGACATCGACGTCGATGCGGTGAAGACCCCGGCCCTGTATCGCCTGCTGGAACGCAGCCGGATCGACGCCAGCGCCGCCACCAAGGCCGCCAAGAACCATTACCAGCGCCCGCGCCCGTTCATGGTCAACGGTGAGCCGACCTGCTCGCCGAAGGACGAAGACGGCCTACGCAAGAATGGCTCCTACCCGTCCGGCCACACCTCGATCGGCTGGGCCTGGGCATTGATCCTGTCGGAGATCGCTCCGGATCGCGCCGATGCCATCCAGGCCCGCGGCCGCAACTACGGCGAGAGCCGCCTGGTGTGCAACGTGCACTGGCAGAGCGACATCCTCGAAGGCCGCTTCATGGGCGCCGCCGCCGTTGCCCGCCTGCACGACAACGCCGCGTTCAACAAGGATCTGCTGGCCGCACGCAGGGAGATCGCCGCCGCGCGCAAGGCCGGCCTGCACTCCAGCCGCGACTGTGCCACCGAGAATGCCGTGCTGAAGGTGCGCCCGCAGAGCGCGCTGTAATCCCGCTCCGCTGCGCTTGCGGTCATGGCGGTCCGGCTATCCTGATGCCAGCCTTGGCGAATGCCTGCACAAGCGCAGTCTTGTTCCCATCGCGTGGCCAGCCGACAACACGTGCAGCAACCTCGCCATCGCGCAGGACGTAGAAGGTCGGCGTTCCCCAGTAGTCAAACGCAGGGAACGCCGACTGACGTGCCGCGATGCGTATCGGCAGATCGGGGTGACGCCTGCTCCAGTTGGTGAAGATGCGGGTATCCAGCGTTCCGTCCTGTGGTGAAAGCCAGAGCGAACGAACGCCGGACAGCATCTGGAGCAGCTGTGGATCCACGCGTGCTGCGTCGGCGACCGCGCGGGTGAATCCACAGGCCGGATGCGCGATGACGACGATATCCAGTGAGGCCATGTCTGCGACTCCGCTGCTGTAGGCCGCGCCGTCAGGGCTGGGCACCCAGTACTCGAAGCGCTGTACGGCCTCCGGCATCTGGGGTAGCGGGTGGCCGCCAAAGGCGGGCGCCCATGGCGATGAGGGCTTCAGTGCACTGCGATCGCGGCTGATCACGGCAATGGCTGCACCCTCGCGCATGTCAGCGGCAAGCAGCGCGCCTCGCGCGCGCAGCTGCAGGCCGACCCGCATGGCGAGCCCGGAATGATCGGGCTGCCTGGTTGCACGTGTCGTCGCGTGGATCGCTCGCAACAGAAGACGCAGGTCCTGGGTCGAAAGCGCGGGTAGAGCACGCGCATGAGGCAGGACGTGGGCCTGGAAGGTGTACTCAACCTGGTTGCCGCGGTCGTGCCAGGCGTGGTCTGGCCCGGAAAGCCTGTCCATCGCATGCAGCACGGCAGCGTAGCCTTCCTCGAGGGTTTCTCCGGCCATGCAGGGCCAGGCCCGCGTCGCTGCGTACAGCACGGCAACAGTCCAGAGGCTCGCCCGCAGGACCATGGCGTAACCAATCCGTGGGTGCCGCATCGCGGCGATCAGCAGTTGGACGTGCATATGTGCTGGGTCGAGTCCTCGCAGGTCGCATGCTGGATGCACTTGTAACCCGGGTAGTCCGTTTCATTGCAATGCTCGCCCATGCCGCAACGCAGGGCACGGGTCGCCCGCAATGTCTCCAGTACCTCCTTGTCCTCCTGCGAGTTCACCCTGACATCTGGAATCACGGCAAGCAGATGCTGGAAGCCGAAGGGCTTGAGCAGCCGGTGGATGTCAGCAGCTCCCAGTTCCCTCACGAGATCGGAGTAGTCGAACGTGGTCAGTCCGCGGGCATTGAATCGCAATGATTCGACAAATCGGGCACGCGATGCAGGGGCAAGCTTGTAGAGTGGAAAGGCGCCGGTGCCTTCGGTTGCTTTTGCATGCGCATCGAAAGATCGACGGTCGGTGATCGATGCCGTTCGCCTGTCCAGATCGCGCCGCTGCTCTTCCAGCTGTGCCAGTGGGGCCGTGTCGACGCCAGCCACATGCGCACGCGATTGAAGGGACACCAGCAAGGCGATCGATACCACGACAGCCTGAAGCGTTCTGCACGTCATCGCGCTTCCTCCTCTCCCCGGAGATTCCGGTGCGCACAGTCCTACACCGCTTTTGTCTGTCGACGCCAATCAGGACTGATTTGAGTCCAAATGCGACGTTATTTCGCCGTATCCTGCAACAAAGAAGGCGCAGCTTGCGCCGCGCCTTCCGTGCTCCCGTCCCCCTTTCGGCGAACGGTCATTGCCTCAACCGCATCAGAACTTCGCGGTGAACTCCACGCCCCAGGTACGCGGCTCGTTGAGGAAGCCGGTCAGGTTGTTGAAGTCGATCGCGCCGACCACGCGGGTCTGGTTGGTCAGGTTGCGGCCGAACACGGCCACGTCGTACTGGCCGTAATCCCAGTTGTAGCCCAGGCGCAGGCCGCCTTCCAGCGAACTACGGCCGCGGAATTCCGGCGACTCGTAGATGAAGAAGTTGACCTCGCTGCGGTAGGCCCAGTCGGTGTAGGCGTACAGCTCGCTGCCATCGCTGAGCGGGAAGCCGACGCGCAGGGTCGCGTTGTGGATCCACTTCGGCGCCTGCGGCAGCGGGTTGCCGTTGACCAGCGCATAGGTCTGGCCACCGATCACGGTGGTCGGGTCGGTGATGGTGCAGCCACCGCCACAGATCGCCACCGCCAGGTTCTTGTCCTTGATCTCGGTGTCGTTGTAGCTGCTGCCGAAGGTCAGCAGGACGTTGTCGGCCAGGTAGGCCTCCAGGTCCAGCTCCACGCCCTGGCCGATGGTCTTGTTGGCATTGAGCAGGGTGGCGGTGTTGTTGCTGCCGCCCACCGCGATCAGCTGCTGGCCATCGACGTTGTAGCGGAACACGCTCAGGCCCAGGCGTGCACGACGCTCGAACAGGTCGGCCTTGATGCCGGCTTCATACGAGATCACCTTCTCCGAATCGGCCTGCGACAGGCCCGGGGCGAAGGCCAGGCGGCCCTGGATCGACGGCGCGCGGAAGCCCTTGGCCACGCGGGCGTAGGCGTTGATGTCATCGGTCAGCTTGTACACGCCGCTGACATCCCAGCTGACGTCGTTGACGTCGGTGTTGGCCAGGTACGGGCCACTGACCGGGGTGCCGAACGGAACGGCCTGCAGCACGCTGGCGCTGAAGTCCTTCTTGTCCTGGGTGTAGCGCACGCCGGCACGCAGCTTGAAGCGGTCGGTGACGTCGAAGTCACCCGAGGCGAACACCGCCCAGGCCTTGTTGCGCTGGTTCTGCACCACGTGGCCGGTCTGCGGATTGCCCGGGGTCAGCGAGTCGTAGTTGAAGTTGTTGATGGTCACGTCTTCATCGAAGTAGAAGACGCCGGCCTGCCAGTCGAAGCGGCCCCACTCGTTGGACTCGATGCGGACTTCCTGCGTCCACTGGCGGTGGTGCGGCAGGCCGTCGGCCGATTCGGACGAGAACGGAATCAGGCCCGGGCCGTAGTTGCCGGCCCCCAGGAATGCTGCACCGTAGCCGCCGTCGATGTCGCCACGGTTGAGCGATTCGGCGGTTTCATAACCGGTGATCGAATGCAGGGTCACCGAGCCGAGGTTCCACTGCAGGCGCGCGCTGCCACCCCAGGTTTCCAGGTCGGAGAAGTTGACGCCGTCGTTGGCCACCTTGTCGCGGTCGAAGTTCTCGACCAGCGAATTGCCGCCCTTCTGGATGATGTTGGCGCGGAACAGGCGCGCGGTGCCGTTGAGCTTGCGCTTGTGCAGGTTGAACAGCGCTTCGAAGTCGTCGCCTTCGTACAGGAACTGCACGCGGCCGGCAGCTTCGTCGTAGCCTTCGAAGCCACTGTTGGGTGCGCCGACGCGGGTGTTGTCGACCCAGTCGTCGCGGCGCTGGTAGATCGCCGACACGCGCGCCGACCAGCGGTCGGTCAGCGGGCCGCCATAGGCGCCCTGCACGTTCCAGCTGTTGTAGCTGCCGTAGCCGACGCGGATGTAGCCATCGGCATCCTGCGACGGACGCGCCGAATCGAACTTGACCACGCCGGCCGGGGTGTTGCGGCCGAACAGCGTGCCCTGCGGGCCGCGCAGCACTTCCACGTTGGCCAGGTCGAACAGCGGGAAGCCCTTCAGCAGCGGGCTTTCCTGCACCACGTCGTCATACACCAGCGACACCGGCTGCGAGGCATTGAGGTCGAAATCGGTGTTGCCCAGGCCGCGGATGTAGAAGCGCGGGAAGGCACGGCCGTAGGACGACTCGATGTTGAGGCTGGGCACGCGCGCGGCCAGGAAGCGGATGTCATCGCCGGCCGAGCCGAGCACATCCAGCTTCTCGCCCTGGATCGCGCTCAGTGCGACCGGTACGTCCTTGGCGTTCTCGACGCGGCGCTGCGCGGTCACCTGCAGGGCATCGAGGGCAACCGGATCCTTGGCAGCGGGGGTTTCCTGGGCGGCTGCTACCAGCGGCAGCAGGGCGGAAAGAGCGGCAACGAGGGGGCGCGCGACCGGAAATCGGCCACGGGAAGTGCGGGTCGGGGACATGGCGGTAGGCTGTGTTTGGAGGGGTGGTAAAACGGCGCTACCAGATAATTGTTGCAATACAGCACCTGCCTCGCAAATGCCTGCCGTTCATGGCGCCGTCGCCCGCGCCCCGGCGCGCTCGCTAGACTCGGGGTTTTCCAGCCCTGCCGAGCCGTCGCGATGACCCAGTGGTACTTCCATGCCTCCGCCCAGGCCGACCGCGTCGGCCCGCTCGATGACCCAGCCGCGCGCCGCTATGCGCAGGCCAACCCGCGCGCGCTGGCCTGGTGCCAGGGCATGAGCGGATGGACCCCCATCCCCGACGTGGCCGAGCTGCAGGCGCCGGCGCCGGGCATGCCCACGACCCCGCCGCCGGTCCCCGCTGTTTCCAGCGGCCGCGCCGACGACATCGACTTCCGCATCGTCGGCCATGAAATGCAGTTCGTGGAGATCGAGCTCGACCCCGGCGAAAGCGCCATCGCCGAGGCCGGCGCGCTGATGTTCAAGGACGCCACGGTGCAGATGGACACGGTGTTCGGCGCTGCCAATGGCGACCCGGGCGGCTTCATGGGCAAGGTGATGGCCGCCGGCAAGCGCGTGCTGACCGGCGAGAGCCTGTTCGCCACCGTCTACACCCAGAGCGGCCATGGCAAGGGCAAGGTCGCCTTCGCCGCGCCCTACCCCGGCACCGTGTTGGCGATGAAGCTGGACCAGCATGGCGGCCGCCTGATCTGCCAGAAGGACAGCTTCCTGGCAGGCGCGCGCGGCGTGCAGATCGGCGTGCAGTTCCAGCGCAGGATCATGACCGGGCTGTTCGGCGGCGAGGGCTTCATCATGCAGAAGCTGGAGGGCGACGGCTGGGTGTTCATCCACGCTGGCGGCTGCGTGATCGAGCGCGAGCTGGCCGCTGGCGAGCGCCTGGACGTGGATACCGGCTGCGTGGTGGCCTACCACCCGACCGTGGACATGGATGTGCGCCGCGTCACCGGCGTCAAGAGCATGCTGTTCGGTGGCGAGGGCGTGTTCCTGGCCACGTTGACCGGCCCGGGCAAGGTCTGGCTGCAATCGCTGCCGTTCTCGCGCCTGGCCGGACGCATGTGGATGGCGGCGCCGCAGGGCGGTGGCCAGAGCCGTGGCGAGGGCTCGGTGCTCGGCGGACTCGGCCGGATGCTGGACGGCGACAACCGGTTCTGACCCACTCGCCCGGTAGGTGCCGACCTTGGTCGGCACTGGAATCTGCGGGTGCCGACCAAGGTCGGCAGCTACCGCACTCCTTTCCTGAATGGG
>NZ_JASJSU010000143.1:0-6489 GCF_030237045.1 Stenotrophomonas maltophilia group sp. Smal17 | reverse complement strand
GGATCTGCCGGGTCCGGATTGCATGGGGGGAGGGACCCATGCAATGAGCGTTGCGTCGCGTCAGTGGCTGTTCGCGTCCGCGCTTGATTCGTTGTAGCCCTGCACCAGTTCGGACCAGGCCTTGCCGGCCTGCAGGCCGAGGCCGACCACGTCCTGCTGGGCCTGGCCCAGCCGCTGCAGGTTGTCCTGCCACAGCTGCGTGCCCTTGCTGAGCACCCCGGCCGCATCGTCGCTGCGGGCCAGTTCACCCAGCCAGCCACCGGTCGCGGTCAGGTTCCGCTCCAGCGCCTTCAGCTGCACGCCGAACATGCTTTCGGCGTTCTCCAACGCCAACCGGTTCGCACGCGTTGCCGCGGCAGCAAGCTGGCGGGTGGCATCACTGAAGCGATCGCTGAAGGCGGCGGCCATGGGCATCAGAGTGTGACTTGATGCAATGCAGCATACGCCGTTGATGCCGCATTGCAACAAAAATAACGAAGGCGCCCATGGCGCCTTCAGAAAACCTTTCAGATCAATGCTTTGATCAGATGGCCGGGCCGCGGTAGCGGCAGCCGGAGGTACAGGTCTCGTGCACGGTGATCTCGCTCAGCGCCGGCAGGCTGGGCTTGAGCTCGTTCCAGATCCACACCGCCAGATTCTCGCTGGTCGGGTTCTCCAGGCCGGGGATGTCGTTGAGGTAGTGATGGTCCAGGCGCTCGTAGATCGGCTGGAATGCCGCCTTCACGTCACCGAAATCCATGATCCAGCCCGTCTGCGCGCCAGGCTCGCCCTCGACCTTCAGTTCCACCCGGAACGAGTGGCCGTGCAGGCGCGCGCACTTGTGCCCCGGCGGCACGTTGGGGAGGCGGTGCGCCGCCTCGAGCATGAAGACTTTGAAGATTTCCATGGCGGCGATTGTACGCCGCGGCTGTCGCCTCTGGCCGGGTGGATGTTGGTTGCTCGTGAAGAAACTCTTTTCATCCGGATGAAGAGATGATAGCTTCTCTTATATCCGTATGAAGAGATGTTATTGGCCGGACCCCGGCCAGGCATGGACTACTGCGGAACTTCGTCGTCCTTACCACCTCCCCCACATCGTCATGCCCAAGCACACCCTGCTCGTGGCGGCCCTGGCCGTCGCTCTGGCCGCGCCTTTGTCCGCCGCCGCCGAATCCTCCGCCGATGCCAGTGGCGAAGCCAGCACCCTGGCCGCCGTGCGCGTCACCGGTTCCAACATCAAGCGCACCGATACCGAAGCCTCCAACCCGGTGCAGGTGATCGGTCGCCAGCAGCTGGAACAGACCGGCAAGGCCACCGTGGCCGATGTGCTGCGCTCGATCTCGGCCAATACCGGCAACGCCAGCAACGAAACCACCAACAACGGCTGGGCCTCCGGCTCGGCTGGCATCGGCCTGCGTGGCCTGTCGCAGAAGAACACGCTGGTGCTGCTCAACGGCCGCCGCCTGGCCAACTACGGCTTCCCGGCCGGTGGCCTGTCCGACACCTTCGTCGACCTCAACGCGCTGCCGCTGGTCGCAGTGGAGCGCATCGAAGTGCTCAAGGACGGCGCCTCGGCCGTCTACGGCTCCGATGCGGTGGCTGGCGTGGTCAACATCATCACCCGGCAGAACTTCGAAGGCGCCGAGATCGGTGGCAGCTTCGGCGGCGCCGACCAGGGCGGCCTGCACGAGCAGAACCTGAAGTTCGTCGGCGGCCTCGGTGATCTCGACACCGATGGCTACAACATCCTGTTCAGCCTGCAGGGCTACAACCGCGAGCGCCTGGACCAGGACGAACGCAACCTGACCAGGAGCGGCATCTACACCGACAAGCCGGGCGGCCGCTGGAACGGCTGGTCGGCCAAGGGCGCGCGCTACCTGGTGAACGGCGTGTCGGTGCCGATGCTCGATGCCAACGGCAACTGCCCGACCGGCACCACCCGCGTTGCCAGCGCGCCGATCGACGGCCTGGCCGGCGATACCTGCGGTTTCAACCAGGCGCCGTTCACCACCCTGATTCCGTCGACCAAGCGCTACCAGGCCTACGCCAACGGTACCTTCCGCCTGAACGACAACGTCGAAGCATTCGGCGAAGTGCTGTACAGCCAGATCAAGAGCACCGCGTGGTTCGGCAGCAGCCCGTTCTTCACTCTGGAAAGCGGGCGCTTCGCACTGAACGCGGACAGTGGCCTGGCCGAGCCGGTGTCGTCGCTGCTGCCGGCCAACAATCCGTACAACCCGTACGGCCGCGCGATCCCGATCGAGTACACCTTCTTCGACCTTGGCGGCACCCTCAAGACCAACCGTTCCACCGCCTATCGCGGCGTGTTCGGCCTGCGTGGCACCACCGCGAAATGGGACTGGGAAGTGGCCGCGTTCGGGGCGCGCAGCAGCGAGCGCGAGAGCGTGTCCGGTGGCTTCGCCAACCGCTGGGCGCTGGCCGATGCACTGGCCACCGGCAGCTACAACCTGCTGAATCCGGCGGCAACGCCGCAGTCGGTACGTGATGCGATCAACATCGCCACCCTGCGTCCGGCCGAGTCCAAGCTGCAGGGCATCGACGCGAAGATTTCCGGCAGCCTGGGCCACACCTGGGCCGGTGAGATCGGCTTCGCCGCCGGTGCCGAGTGGCGCCGCGAGAAGCTGGACTCCAACAATCCATGGCAGATCGATGCCGGCCTGCAGGTGCGCCCGGCCATTGCCGAAGTGCATGGCCAGCGCCAGGTCAGCGCCGCCTACGCCGAAGTGAACGTGCCGCTGGCCTCGACGCTGGAATTGTCCGCGGCCGCACGTGCCGACCACTACGATGACTTCGGCAATGCGTTCTCGCCGAAGCTCGGCCTGCGCTGGCAGCCGCTGGACGTCCTGCTGGTGCGTGCTTCGGCCTCGAAAGGCTTCCGTGCGCCATCGCTGTCTGAGAACTCCAACAGCACCAGCATCGCCTACGGCAGCGTGGTGGATCCGCGTGACCCGGACGTGCCCGGCTCGCGCCAGAACCCGACCTTCTTCACCGTCGGCAACAATGCACTGAAGCCGGAGCGTACCAAGAGCGTGAACTTCGGCGTGGTGCTGTCGCCGTGGGCCAACACCAACCTGAGCGTGGACTACTACCGCATCCAGCTGGACAACCTGGTCGGCACCAACAACACCCAGACCCTGGTCAACGACAACGTGGCCGGTGCCGTGCAGCGCGACGAGCGCGGCAAGCTGCAGGCGGTCTACAACCGCTACCAGAACCTGAGCGAGCTGAAGACCTCGGGCATCGATGTCGAGCTGCGCCAGCGCATCCCGACCGCAGCGCTGGGTGACTTCACCGTGTCTTCGGCCTACACCCACGTGCGTGACTACCGTCGCCCGACCGTGGTCGGCGGCCCGCTGGTCGACTACGCCGGCAGCAACCTCGGCGCGACCCTGCCCAAGGACAAGGCCACCACCACGCTGGACTGGAAGCATGGCGACTTCAACGCGGCGGTGACCTGGTACTACACCAGCAGCTACCGCCAGGAAGCCAGCACCGCGGCCAAGGCCGTGCAGCAGCGTGTCGGCAGCTACAGCCAGTACGACCTGTACCTGGCCTACACCGGCGTCGACAAGCTCACCGTGTACGCCAAGGTGCAGAACCTGGCCGACAAGACGCCGCCGTACGACGCCTCGTTCCCGGGCATCCGCGCGCCGTACGACTTCAGCCAGTACGACCTGCGCGGCCGCTACTTCACGCTGGGCTTCGACTACCGCTTCTGATCCATCCGTCGCGGCCGGCCTCCCCGCGGAGCCGGCCGCGCGACTGTCTGCCGTTGAGTTCCAGGGGAGTCACCGTGTCCGTGCATCGTCGTGCCGTTCTTCCGTTGCTGATTGCTGCCATCACCGCGTTGTCCTCGCCGCAGCCGGCGCAGGCACAGAGTGTCTACTTCTTCCCGCAGGCCATCGAAGCGGCCGCATTCGACGCGTCCATTCCCACGCCGGAACAGTTTCTCGGCTACCCGATCGGCAGCCGTTACACCCGGCATGACCAGCTGGTGGCGTACTTCCAGGAACTGGCGAAACGCTCGGACAAGATCAGCGTGCGCGAGATCGGCCGCAGCTACGAGGGACGCCCGTTGTTGATCGCCACCGTCACCTCTGCGGGCAACCACGCGCGACTGGAACAGATCCGCCAGCAGCACGCGACCCTGGTCGATCCGGCGCAGCCGCGCAGCGCCGCCGGTGACAGCCCGGTGGTGGTGTGGCTGGGCTACAGCGTGCACGGCAACGAGACCTCCAGTGCCGAAGCCGCGATGCTGACCGCGTACTACCTGGTGGCCAACCAGAGTGCAGAAACCCAGCGCTGGCTGCAGCAGGCCGTGGTGCTGTTCGACCCGGCGCAGAATCCGGACGGCCGTGATCGCGCGGCCAACTGGCACAACGCATGGGCCTCGGACCCGGCTTCGGCCGATCCGGCCGACAAGGAACACGTCGAGCCGTTCCCGCAGGGCCGCACCAACCACTACTTCACCGACCTCAACCGCGATTGGCTTGCGCTGACCCAGCAGGAGTCGCGGCCGAAGGTGGAGGTGTTCCACCAGTGGTACCCGAACGTGCAGATCGACTTCCACGAGATGGGCAAGGACAGCACCTACTACTTCGAGCCGTCGCCGAAGAGCATGCACAGCCCGTTGATCCCGGCGGCATCGTACGAATTCAACAAGACCCTGGCCAAATACCATGCGCAGGCGCTGGACGCGCTGGGTTCGCTGTACTACACCGGGGAAAACTTCGACAACTTCTCGCCGGTTTACGGCTCCACCTATCCGGACTTCCACGGCGCGGTCGGCGTCACCGTCGAGCAGGCCAGCTCGCGCGGCCGGGTACAGGAATCGGTGAACGGCCTGCTGACCTTCCCGTTCACCATCCGCAACCAGGTTGCTACCGGGCTGGGCACGGTGCGTGGTGCAGTGACCGAGCGCAGCGGCCTGTTCGACCTGCAGAAGCAGTTCTTCCAGAGCGCACTGAAGCAGGCCGCGCAGCAGCCGGTGAAGAGCTTCGTGTTTGGCGATGCGCATGATCCGGCACTGACCCGCCGCCTGCTGGAATTGTTGCTGCTGCATCGCATCGAGGTGCGCGCGCTGGATCGTGCGGTCACCGTGGATGGGCAGCACTTCGCGCCGGGCAACACCTACGTGGTGCCGGTGCAGCAGGCGCAGTTCCGGCTGGTGCATTCGATCTTCGCCGAGACGCCGCCGATCAAGGGCGACGTGTTCTATGGCAGCACCAGCTACGCGATCGCACCGGCCTACGGCGTGGCGTTCGCCGGCAGCCGCAGCCGCATCGACGGTGGCGCCCGCATCGCGGAGCTTCCGCCGGTACAGGGCGAGGTGCTTGGTGGCCAGGCCGGCTTTGCCTATGTCATCGACTGGCGCGACTACAACGCGGGCCGGGCGCTGGCGGTGCTGCAGGGCAAGGGCCTGAGTACACGCGCAACCTTCCAGCCGTTCACTGCCGCCACCGCAGAGGGCGAGGCGGACTTCGCCGCCGGCAGCATCGTCATTCCGGTGGCCGGGCAGCCGCTGCAGGGCGCGGCGCTGCTGGACGCGGTGCGCGCCGCCGCACGCGCTGCCCGCGTGCAGGTGCATGCGCTGTCCAGTGGGCGCAGCCGCGAGGGCGTTGACCTGGGCAGCGATGGCGTCAAGGCGCTGCGCAAGCCAGCCGTGGCACTGGTGATGGGCGAGGGCGTGGCCGCCACCGAGATTGGCTCGGCCTGGTTCCTGCTTGACCAGCAACTGCAGCTTCCGGCCAGCAAGCTGGATCCGCAGCAGTTGGGCAAAGTGCCGTTGGATCGCTACACCACGATCGTGCTGTCCGGCGGCACCTATACCGGCGTCGATGCCACCGCGGTGGCTGCACTGAAGCGCTGGGTGCAGGCCGGAGGCTCTCTGGTGACCTACGGCAGTGCTTCGAAGTGGGCGATCGAACAGAAGCTGGCCGAGGGCGAGACGCTTGGCAAGGAAGAAGAGGCTGCTGGTGAGAGCCGCCGTGCGTTCGGCGACCAGCGCGATATTGCCGCGATCGAGCGGGTCAGCGGCAACATCCTCAGTGCCGACGTGGACACCAGCCATCCGTTGGCGTTCGGCGTGCCGCGCCGGCAGCTGTCGATCAACAAGGAGAACACGGTGACGTTGCAGCCGAGCGCGAATCCGTTCTCGACCGTGGTGCGCATCGACACGCCGCCGCGGGTGAATGGCTACCTGTCAGAGCGCAACCGCACGCGGGTGGCGGGCAGCGCGTGGCTGCTGGTGTCGGCGCAGGGGCAGGGCAACGTGGTGCTGTTTGCCGATGATCCGGCGCATCGCAAGTACTGGCACGGGACGGATCGACTGCTGATCAACGCGATCTTCTTCGGGAATCTGGTGAATCCGAGTAAAGCACGGGGTTGAGGCGTTTGGCGCCGAGTTGTTGCTGAGTTTGGGAGGCAGGGGGCCTCAGCCAGGACACGCCGTAAACCCATCCATGGGGGCTCGATGGCGCCATCCATGGC
>NZ_JASJSU010000142.1:0-6777 GCF_030237045.1 Stenotrophomonas maltophilia group sp. Smal17 | reverse complement strand
GTCGGGCAGCGTCAACCTGCAGCGCGACCCGCGCAACGGCCGCAATTTCGAGTATGCCGGTGAAGATCCGCTGCTGGCCGGTTCGATGGTCGGTGCGCTGATCCAGGGCGTGCAGAGCCAGCACGTGATCTCCTCGATGAAGCACTTCGCGCTGAACGACATGGAGACCCGCCGCAACTTCCACGACGTGCGCATCGGCGAGCAGGCCATGCACGAGTCGGACCTGCTCGCCTTCGAGATCGCGCTGGAGGCAGGCCGCCCGGGCGTGGCGATGTGTTCGTACAACAAGATCAATGGCACCTACGGCTGCGAGAACGGTTACCTGATGAACCAGGTGCTGAAGCAGGAATGGAAGTTCCCCGGTTTCGTGATGTCCGACTGGGGTGGCGTGCACAGTGGCTCGAAGGCGGCGCTGGCCGGCCTGGACCAGCAGTCGGCCGGTGAAGTGTTCGATGCGGCGGTGTTCTTCGACGAACCGCTGCGCCTGGCCGTGCACGGTGGCGTAGTGCCGCAGGCGCGCCTGAACGACATGGTGGCGCGCATCCTGCGCACGATGTTCCTGCACGGCAACTTCGACAACCCGCCGCAGCACCAGAAGGTGGATGCCGAGGCTGGCTTCGCCGTCGCCCAGCGCACGGTGGAAGAGGGCAGCGTGCTGCTGCGCAACGAGGGCAACCTGCTGCCGCTGGCCGACAGCGTGAAGCGCATCGTGATCATCGGCGGCCATGCCGACAAGGGCGTGATCGGTGGCGGCGGTTCGTCGATGGTGGGCGTGACCGCCAAGGGCACCAATGCGGTGCCGGGCGTGCTGCCGACCACCTGGCCGGGCCCGGTGATCTTCCACCCGTCCTCGCCGCTGGAATCGCTGCGCGCTGCACGTCCGGATGCAACCATCGAGTATGTGGACGGCAGCAATGCCGCCGCTGCAGCCAAGGCTGCCGCGCAGGCCGACGTCGCCATCGTGTTCGCCACCCAGTGGGCGGCAGAATCGGTGGACCTGCCGGACATGCAGCTTCCCGACAACCAGGACGCCCTGATCTCGGCCGTGGCCAAGGCCAACCCGAAGACCGTGCTGGTGCTGGAAACCAACGGCCCGGTGCGCACGCCGTGGCTGGCACAGGTGCCGGCGATGCTGCAGGCCTGGTACCCGGGCATCCGCGGTGGCGAAGGCATCGCCGCGCTGCTGACCGGCCAGGTCAATCCGTCCGGGCGCCTGCCGGTGACCTGGGTGGTGGACGAATCGCAGTTGCCGCGCCCGCATATCGACGGCCTCGGCTTCAAGCCGGCCAAGCCGTTCGGTGATGTGTTCGATTTCGATATCGAAGGCGCCAACGTCGGTTACAAGTGGATGGCGGCCAAGGGCCTGACCCCGACCTTCGCCTTCGGCCACGGCCTGTCCTACACCTCCTTCGCCTATGAAAACCTGAAGGTGAGCGTGGAAGGCTCGCGCCTGGTCGCCAGCGTCGACATCCGCAACACCGGCAAGCGCGCCGGTGCCGACGTCGCCCAGCTGTACCTGAAGCTGCCGGCCGGCAGCACCACGCCGATCCGCCTGATCGGCTATGACAAGGTGAACCTGCAGCCGGGCGAACAGCGCCGCATCCGCATCGAGGCCGAGCCGAAGACGCTGGCCCATTACGATGCACAGGCCCGCCAGTGGAAGATCGATGGCGGCACCTACCAGGTGCAGCTGTCGCGCAACGCCGCCGAGCCGCTGCAGAGCGTGGACGTACAGCTGGTGGAGCAGGTGCTGCGCTGATGCCTGAGGACACGGCCCCGCAACGGGCCGTGTCTGAAAAAGGGGACGGAGGGAATTAAGTCGTTTATGGCAAGAACGACTTGATTCCCTCCGTCCCCTTTTTCATGTGGCGAACCAGTCGCGCAGGAAATCGATCAGCTGGCGGACCTTCGGCGAGGGCTGGGCACTGTGCGGATAGACCGCGTACACGCTCTGCTGTGGAAAACGATGCTGGCGCAGCACCGGGCGCAGCCGGTCCTGGGCCAGGTCGTCCTCGATCAGCCAGTGGGGAAGAACGGTGACCCCGGCACCGGCCACGGCGAAGGTGCGCAGGCTGCTGGCCCCATCCACGCGTACCACTGCATTGGCCGGATTGGTGGCAAACAGCGCATCACTTCCGTCCGGCGCGATCACCGGTACATCGGCCAGCCGTGGGTAGCCCAGGCGCGGCAGCGTGCCGAGCTGCACCGGATCGTCCGCGGCATCAGCGGACGGCAGGCGCGCCAGCAGCGAAGGCGCCGCCACTGCGCAGAGCGGGTGCTGTTCCAGCTCGCTGGCATGCAGGCCAGAGTCGGGCAGGCGGCCAAGGCGGATCGCCAGATCAAAACGCTCCGGAATGAGGTCAGCCGGTGCCGGCGAGGTCGACAGATGCAGTTGCAGGGCCGGGTGGCGCGTGCGGAACGCCTCCAGCGCCGGGATCAGGCGCAGCTGTGCGTACTCCGGTGTAGTGGTCAGGCGCAGTACGCCCTGCAGCTGGTGCTGGTCGCGGCGCGCGGCATCGATCGCTGCTTGCGCGGCATCCAGCGCCTGCACGCAGTGCTGCAGGAACTGCTCGCCGGCCTCGGTCAGGGCCAGGTGACGGGTACTGCGCAGCAGCAGGGTCACACCCAGTTCCTGTTCCAGCCGCTTCAGGTTGAAGCTGACCACCGCGCGGCTCAGGCCGAGGCGGTCGGCTGCCGCGGTCAGGCTGCCGGCCTCGACCACGGCGCGGAAGATATCGAAGCGATCGAGGCTGACCATGGGCATCAATTGTCAAAACAGATTTGACAGTGTTGCAGCTGTCGTCGTGTTTTTCCAACAACGCCTGCCGGGCATGCTGGCCGCTTCCCTGCTGGAGCGCCGTCAATGCCGTCCCCCCGCCTGCGCCATGAGGCGATCTTCCTGCTGGTGTTCGCCCTGGACCTGGTCAACATGTTCATTGCCACGGTGGCCTATCCGGCATTGGCGGCTGAGCTGCATGCCGACGTCGGCACCCTGGCCTGGGTCGGCACCGCCTACATGCTGGGCCTGAGCGTGGTGATCCCGTTGGCGCCGTGGCTGGCCGCACGCTGTGGCGAGCGCCGCCTGCTGCTGGTAGCACTGCTGCTGTTCGCGGCCGCCGCTGCGCTGGCTGGAGCCGCGCCGGGCATCGGTTGGCTGCTGGGGTGGCGCCTGCTGCAGGGCCTGGCCGGTGGCCTGCTGATTCCGGTGGCTCAGGCGGCGGCCTACCGGCAGTGCACGCCTGACCAACGCGGTGCACTGACCCGGCGCATCCTGCTGGTGGCGCTGCTGGTGCCGGCACTGGCGCCAGCGCTGGGCGGGCTGCTGGTGCAATGGCTGTCCTGGCGCGGTGTGCTCTGGGCCAGCCTGCCTCTGGCACTCATGGCGATTGGACTGGTGCTGGCGTGGATGCCCGCCGACGTCCGTCGTACTGTGCCGCGCCTGCAGGCCCATGCGCTTACCACCGCGATGGCGGCGCTGGGCGCGCTGCTGCTGGCGTTGACCTGGCTGGGCGAACCCGGGCATCGTCTTGCCGGCAGCGGCTTGCTGATGGTCGCGGTGGTGCTTGCCGTCGTCCACCTGCGGCACGCACGTCGGCAGCTACAGCCCCTGCTGCGCTGGTCGCTGCTGTCCCATCGCGGCCTGCGCCTGGCGATGCTGGTGTATCTGGCGGTGCCAGGCGTGTTCATCGGCAGTCAGCTGGTCAGCACCCTGCAACTGCACCAGGCCGGTTACAGCGCCGCGCGCATCGGCGCACTGATGCTGCCGTGGGCGCTGGCCTCGGCCATCGCGATTACCGCCAGCAAGCGCCTGCTGGCTCGATTCGGCCCGGCCGCAGTACTGCGTGCCGGCATGTTCCTGCAGGCCAGTGGCCTGCTGGCGATGGCGCTGTCGCCACGGCCGTCGTTTGCGCTGGCCGGGCTGTTGTTCGCGCTGATGGGTGCTGGCGGCAGCCTGTGCAGCAGCACCGCGCAGACGCTGGCCTTCCATGGGGTCGAGGGCGAAGCGCTGGGCGATGCCAGTGCGCTCTGGAACCTCAACCGCCAGCTCAGCTTCTGCCTGGGCACCGCCGCCATCGCGCTGCTGCTGGCACTGGCCATGCAATGGCTGCCGGCCCGCGCCACTGGCGTGGCGCTGGGTCTGGCCGCCGTATTGACCCTGCTGCCGATGCTGCTGTTGCGTTGGCCGAAGCAGCTTCTTCTTCCACACCCTGGGAATTGATGATGGATACCACCGCAGAACATGAAATCCACCACCTGCACGACAAACTGCAGGCCTGGTTCCGTGCCGAGGCCGGCATCGACGCACTGGATGATCTGATGGCGCATTTCTGCGCGGACTTCAGCATGGTCGGTATCGCCGGCCGCCGGCTGGACCGGCATGCCGTGCGGGCATTGTTCGCGGGTGCCCATGGCGCACGGGCAGGGCTGAGGATCTCCATCGAAGCCGTGCAGGCGGTGGAAGTGCCATCACCGCTGGCGGTGCTGCGCTATCGCGAAGGGCATTCGATCGATGGCGGCGCACCCGCATGGCGCGAATCGCTGGCGGTACTGAGGCAGGAGCAGGGGCGCTGGTGCTGGCTGGCGCTGCATGAGGTGGCCGCCTGATCGGTAGTGCCGGCTGCTGGCCGGCAACCACGTACCGGCCCCAGGAGCATGACCTTGCCGGCCAGCGGCCGGCACTACCGGGCGACGGCACATGTGCCATCAGTCCTGCCTGTATCCACCGCAGAATGCAAAGCCTGCCCACACTTCACGGCACATGGCAGGAGTAGGCTTGAGGCTTTCCTGCCGGGAGGGGTCTCCATGCGTGTGCGTGCCGTTGCTGTAGCCATCGCCCTTTGCCTGTCCAGCACCGTGCTGGCTGCCGATACCCCGCCGATGACCCCGGACATCAGCGGCAAACCCTTCGTTGCGCCGGATGTCGGCCGCGACTACGACAAGCGCGTGGTCATGGTGCCGATGCGCGATGGCACCAAGCTGTATACGGTGATCGTGGTGCCCAAGGGTGCCCACAATGCGCCCATCCTGCTGACCCGCACGCCCTACGATGCCGCTGGCCGCGCCAACCGCAGTGATTCGCCGCGCATGCGCGACCTGCTGCCGCAGGGCGACGAGGTGTTCGTCGACGGCGGGTACATCCGCGTCTTCCAGGACATCCGTGGCAAGTACGGCTCGGAAGGCGATTACGTGATGACCCGGCCGCTGCGCGGGCCGTTGAACAACACCAAAGTCGACCATTCCACCGACGCCTGGGACACCATCGACTGGCTGGTGAAGAACGTGCCGGAGAGCAACGGCAAGGTCGGCATGCTCGGCTCGTCGTACGAGGGCTTCACTGTGGTGATGGCGCTGACCGACCCGCACCCGGCGCTGAAGGTGGCCGCGCCGCAGAGCCCGATGGTGGATGGCTGGATGGGCGACGACTGGCTCAACTACGGCGCGTTCCGCCAGGTCAATTTCAACTACTTTGCGATGCAGACCGAGAAGCGCGGCAAGGGCACGCCGCTGCCCAGCCTCGGTTACGACGACTACAGCACTTTCCTGCGCATCGGTTCGGCCGGCGACTACGCACGTTTCACTGGCGTGGACCAGCTGACCTGGTGGAAGAAGCTGGTCGAGCACCCGGCCTATGACGCCTTCTGGCAAGGCCAGGCGCTGGATGCAGTGATGGCCAGGACACCGTTGAAGGTACCCACCATGTGGCTGCAGGGCCTGTGGGACCAGGAAGACATGTGGGGCGCCAACCACGCCTACCAGGCGATGGAAGGGCGCGACAGTGGCAACAACCGCAATTACCTGGTGATGGGCCCGTGGCGGCACAGCCAGGTGAACTACAGCGGCAATGAACTGGGCGCGCTGAAGTTCGATGGCGATACCGCGCTGCAGTTCCGCCGCGATGTGCTCAAGCCGTTCTTCGACCAGTACCTGGTGGACGGTGCACCGAAGGCCGACACGCCGCCGGTGTTGATCTACAACACCGGCGAAAACCACTGGGACCGCCTGAAGGGCTGGCCGCGCAGCTGCGACAAGGGCTGTGCCGCCAGCAGCAAGCCGCTATACCTGCGCGCCGGCGGCAAGCTGGCGTTCCAGGCACCGGCGGCAGGCGAGGGCGGCTTCGAGGAATACGTGTCCGATCCGGCCAAGCCGGTGCCGTTCGTGCCGCGACCGGTGCGCTTCAGCGACCGCGACATGTGGACCACCTGGCTGGTCAAGGACCAGCGCTTCGTCGATGGCCGCCCGGACGTGCTGACCTTCATCACCGAACCGCTGACCGCGCCGCTGCGCATCGGCGGCGCGCCGGTGGTGCATCTGCAGGCATCGACCAGCGGCACCGACAGCGACTGGGTGGTGAAGCTGATCGACGTGTATCCGGACCAGGAAGCGTCGACGCCGGAAATGGGCGGCTATGAGCTGCCGGTATCGCTGGCGATCTTCCGCGGCCGTTACCGTGAGGGCTTCAGCGATCCGAAGCCGCTGGCTGCCAACGAAGTGCTGCCGTACCGTTTCGATCTGCCCAACGCCAACCACACCTTCCAGAAGGGGCACCGGGTGATGGTGCAGGTGCAGTCCAGCCTGTTCCCGCTGTACGACCGCAACCCGCAGACCTACGTGCCGAACATCTACCTGGCCAGGCCGGGCGACTACCAGAAGGCGACGCAGCGGGTCTGGCACAGCGCCGCGCAGGCCAGCTACATCGATCTGCCGGTGTATTGAGGTTGATGAGGTGCGCCGGGCACGCGATGCCCGGCGGCCGCGGTAGTGCCGGCCGCTGGCCCG
>NZ_JASJSU010000141.1:0-6985 GCF_030237045.1 Stenotrophomonas maltophilia group sp. Smal17 | reverse complement strand
GGTGCAGCTGTGGCATTTGACCTTGGGTCCGCCTTGAGCGAGCCGAGCACCGCAGGTCCGGCGAGGGCGAAGAGGTGCGGGTGTCTGAGCGCAGCGAGTTCCCGCACCGTCCCTCGACGGGCCGAGGAGCGGAGGGTACCGATGCGTAGCATCGGCTCGCGCCCCGGCGGCGTGTTTCTTTGGTTACTTTCTTTGCACGCGCAAAGAAAGTGACACCCCTCCGCGGTCGCGGAAATGACTCTCGCCGGCGCACAAACGAAAACGGCACCTCGCAGGTGCCGTCTCCATGAACCGCGACTATGCGCAGATCAGAACTTCGCGTCGAACTCAGCGGCGTAGCCGGTGTTCACCAGCACCTTCTGCAGCGACTCGGCCACCTTCAGGTTGCCGGCGACGATCTGGTGGGTCTCCGGGCCGCGGTTGTCCATGCGGCCCAGGGTCGCGCCCTTGAAGTCGCAGACCTTGCCGCCCGCTTCGCGGACCAGCAGCAGGCCGGCGGCGATGTCCCACGCCTTCACGCCGGCCTCGAAGTAGGCGTCGGCACGGCCGCAGGCCACGTAGGCCAGGTCGAGCGCGGCCGAACCGGTGCGGCGGATGTCCTCGCCGTGCACCAGCAGGGCGTCGACCGCCTTCAGCTGGGCACTGGCGCGGGCGCGTTCGCGCGGGGCGAAGCCGGTGTGGATCATGGTGCCGTCCAGGTCCTTGCGGTCGGCCACGCGGATGCGGCGGTCGTTCAGCACGGCACCGGCGCCGCGGCTGGCGGTGAACAGCTCATTGCGCAGCGGGTCGAAGATGACCGCATCGGTCGGTTCGCCGTTCTCGACCAGCGCGATCGACACGCAGTAGTGCGGCACGCCACGCAGGTAGTTGCTGGTGCCATCGAGCGGGTCGATGACCCACATCTGGCGACGTTCGCCCTGCACGCCGCCTTCTTCGCCGAAGATGCCGTACTCGGGGTAGGCGCGCTTGAGTTCCTTGACGATGACCTTTTCCGCGTCCGCATCCACTTCGCTGGCGTAGTCCATCCGGCCCTTCTGCACGACGTTCAGTGCCTCGAGCTTGTTGATGTTGCGCAACAGGACGTTGCCGGCGAGGCGGGCGGCCTTGACCATGACGGTTACGGCGGGTTTCTGCATGGCGTGGGCTCCCGGAAAGGCAGAAGAGATGGACTGGCGGGGGAAAAGAGCAGGTCCGGCGCAGTGGCCGGCCGCACAGTTTACCATTGGTCATCGTCCAGCTCGACCTTTTCCCTGTTCATGTCCCAGTTTCCTGCCGCCACCCGCCTCCGATTCGTCCTGGTCGGTACCCAGCACCCCGGCAACATGGGGGCTGCCGCCCGCGCCCTGAAGACCATGGGCCTGGCCCGCCTGGTGCTGGTCGCCCCCGAAAAGCCACTGGACGAGGAGGCCTTCCGCCGCTCGGCCGGTGCCGAAGACGTACTGGGGGACGCCCCGGTGGTGGCCACCCTGGCCGAGGCGGTGGCCGACTGCCGGCTGGTGCTCGGCTGCACCGCCCGTGCCCGACGGGTCCAGCTGGAGGAGTACCTTCCGGCCGACGCCGCTGCGCGTGCGGTGGCCAAGGCAAGCGAGGGCGCCGAAGTGGCGCTGGTGTTCGGCCGCGAGCGCACCGGCCTGACCAACGAGGAACTGCAGCTCTGCCACGCCGCTGTGCACATCCCGTCCGATCCGGAGTTCAGCTCGCTCAACCTGGCCGCGGCCGTGCAGGTGCTGGCCTATGAAACGCGCATGCAGCTGCTGGGCGCACAGCCGGCGGCCGCGGCAGAGCCGGGCTTCCGCGAGCAGGTGGCCAGCCATGAGCAGATGGAGAGCTTCTTCGCCCAGCTTGGCGATACCCTGGACGAGATCGATTTCCACAAGGGCCGCGCCCCGGAATCGGCGATGCGCAAGCTGCGCCGCCTGTTCCTGCGCAGCGAGCCGAGCGAGCAGGAAGTGCGCCTGCTGCGCGGCATCCTCGCCGACACCCAGCGCATGGCGCGACTGGCGCAGGCGGGCAGCAAGGACAGCTGACGACGTTCTCATTTTTTCGGGTAGTCTGTCTGGATACCCAGGGGGGATGAAGCCTGTGTCGGGTCTGCGAAAGGCAATGCAGGGGGGACTGCTGAGCCTGGCCATGGTCCTGCTGGCCGGGACGGTGCGTGCAGCGCCGGACCCGGTGCTGGTGCTGGGCCGGATCAGCGATGATCCCAAGGCCCATTACGAGCAGCTGCAGCCCCTGCTGGATTATGTGGTGGCCCGCATGCACGACGTCGGCATCAGGGAGGGGAGGATCCTGATGGCACGCGATCCGCAGCAGATGGCCAGCTATCTGCGGCGGGGGCGGGTCGACTGGGTCACGGAAACGGCGGGCACGGCGGTGGCGCTGGGCCAGCGCAGCGGCGCAAGGCCCTTGCTGCTGACCGAACGCAATGGCGTGCGCGAGTACCAGACAGTGTTTTTCGTACGCAACGACAGCCCGATCCAGCGCATGCGGGACCTGCCTGGGCATCGCCTGGCGCTGCAGAACACGGCGTCCACCAGCGCCTACCTGGTGCCGGTGATGACCTTGCTGCAGGAGGGGTTGTCGCCGCAGATCCTGGCCGGCGACTGGGACATGCCGGGGCGGGACAGCGTGGGGTATGTGTTCGCGCGCAGCGAGTTGAACATCGCGACGTTCGTGCACAAGGGGGTGGTCGACGTAGGCGCGGTGAGCAGCGTGGACTGGAACGACGAGCGGCGGGTGCCGGCCGCGTTCCGGCGCGATTTCCGCGAGCTGCTGCGCACCGAGCCGTACCCGCGTGCGGTGGAGATGGTCCGCTCCGACCTTGATCAGCGCGTGCGCGATCGCCTGCAGGAAGTGCTGCTGCAGGCGGCCAGCGACCCGCGGGCGCAGGGAGCGTTGCATCGGTTTTTTGGCACTTCCGGTTTCCACCGTGTCGATGCGCATGCGCAGCAACGGTTGGATGAATTGAAACAAGGATTGACGCGCGTGCGGATGGAAGTGGAATGAAGTGGCTCGGCTCGGGAATGCAGGCCCGGTTCCTGCTGGCGATGGGCGGGGCAATGGTCGTGGTGGTCGCGATCCTGGCAGTGCTGCTGGGGCGCCAGACGGCGATGCAGGGCGAGGTGCGCAGCCTCAGTGGCGGTGTCATCCACGAACTGTTCGATCGCAGCGTGCGCAGCCGCGGCGAGGCGATGGCGCGCGAGTTGTCCGACTCGCTGGCCAACCCGTTGTACTACCGCGACCTGGACCAGGTCGGCGCACTGGTGCGCGGTACCGCGCGGCAGCCGGTGGTGCGCTATGTCCTGGTGTTCGACGAACGTGGGCGGTTGGTGCATGACGGCTCGATCGAGGTCGCCGGCTTCGGCCAGCAGATGGCCGACCCGCTGGCGCCCAAGGCCGCCGCCGCACAGGCACTGGTGGTGCAGGAATCGCCCAAAGTGCTCGACAACACGATGCCGATCATGATCGGCAACCAGCGCATCGGGGGAGTCCGCGTCGGCATGGCGCTGGACGAGGTGCAGCAGCGCGAGCAGGCCGCCAATGCCACCCTTGGCGAACGCCTGCAGCAGGCCGGCAGCCGTCATCTGGGCTGGCTGCTGCTGATGCTGGGCCTGCTGGTGGTGATCGGCGTAGTGGTGATCCTGTACGTGCAGCGGACCCTGGTCGCGCCGATCCGTGATCTGGCCGCGGCCGCCCGCCGCATCGAGGCCGGTGACTACCAGACGCCGTTGGCGGAGAACACCCGCGATGACGAAGTGGGCGAACTGGTGCGTGGCTTTGCCCGCATGCGCGATGCGATCGCCCGCCATGACCGCGAAGTGCGGCACATGGCCTACACCGACGCGCTGACCGGATTGACCAATCGACTGGCCTTCCGCGAGGCACTTGACCATCGGTTGATGGCCGCGCGCGCGTCCAACCATCGGCTGGGCCTGCTGTTCGCCGACATCGACGATTTCAAGCGGGTCAATGACACCCTCGGTCATGAAGCCGGCGATGAAGCATTGCTGCAGTTCGCGCAGCGCATCGGCCGTGCGGTGACCGAAGCCGGTGGCGACGAGGCCCTGCTGGCGCGCTTCGGTGGCGACGAATTCGTGATCCTGGTTGGCGACGGTGACGTTGCTGCCAACGCGCGGCTGCTGGCCGAAGTGCTGGTACGCGAACTGGGCAAACCGCTGGTGGTGCAGGGCCGGGAGCTGTTCCTTGGCACGTCCATCGGCGTGACCCTGTTCCCGGACGATGCGGCGGATGCGACCACGCTGCTGAAGAACGGTGACATCGCCATGTACCAGGCGAAGATGGCCGGCAAGAATTGCTACCGCTACTACAGCCGGGCGATGGACCATGCGGTCGAGCGCCGCGTGCACATGGAGCAGGAGCTGCGCGGGGCCTGGGAGCGTGGCGAACTGCGCCTGGCCTACCAGCCGATCTTCCGCATGCGCGACCGCCGCATGGTCGGTGTCGAGGTGCTGCTGCGCTGGCAGCATCCGACCCTGGGCACGATCCCGCCGTCGGTGTTCATCGAGGTGGCCGAGCAGAGCGGGCTGATCGAGATCATCGGCCCGAAGGTATTGCGCGCAGCCTGCATGGAGGCCGCGCAGTGGCCGCGCGGGGTGGCCGGGGACGACCTGTTCGTGTCGGTCAACGTGTCGCCGCGGCAGCTGCGGGGCGGCGAACTGCCGGCGCTGGTCGCACAGTGCCTGCATGAGTCCGGGCTGCCGGCTTCGCGCCTGCACCTGGAGCTGACCGAGACCGCGGTGATCGGCGATGAAATGGTCGCCGCGCAGCTGCTGGACAAGCTGCACCGGACCGGCGTGAAGGTCTGGCTGGATGATTTCGGCACCGGCTTCTCCGGGCTCAGCCATCTGCGCCAGGTGCCGGTGGACGGGGTGAAGATCGACAAGAGCTTCGTGGCCGACATGCAGCGTGATCCCGACGACCTGGCACTGACCACGGCGATCATCGCGATGGCCCACGCACTGGGCATCACCGTGGTTGCCGAAGGCATCGAGCAGCAGGCGCAGTTCGAGCTGCTGGCCCAGCGTGGCTGCGACCTCGGCCAGGGCTACTGGCTGAGCCACCCGGTGACCGCCACCGAAGTGGTACGCATGATCGAGTCGGGCCTCTGACAGGAAAAGGGGACGGAGGGAATTAAGTCGCAAATGCATTTGCGACTTAATTCCCTCCGTCCCCTTTTTTGTTACACCGGGCGCTTGCTCGGGTCGCCGGGCAGTTCGCGCACCAGCTTCGGGATCAAATAGCCGGACAGGCGTGCGGTGAGGCCGGCAATCAGTGCCTTGGCCTCGGTGTCGTCCACTTCGAAGTGGGCCACGCCTTCCACCTTGTCCAGCTGGTGCAGGTAATAGGGCAGCACGCCGGCGGCGAAGCTGCGCTCGCTGAGGTCCTGCAGGGCCTGCACGCTGTCGTTGACCCCGCGCAGCAGCACCGCCTGGTTCAGCAGCTGCGCACCCGTACCGCGCAGGCGCGCCATCGCCGCGTCCACGTTGGCATCGAATTCATTGGCATGGTTGGCGTGGACCACGATCGCCAGCGGCCACGGCAGGCTGCCCAGCCAGGCCAGCAGTTCCTCGTCCACGCGTTCGGGCAGCACGATCGGCAGGCGGCTGTGGATGCGCAGGCGGCGGATGTGCGGGATCGCGCGCAGTGCGTCGGTCAGTTCGACCAGCTTGTGCGTGGCCAGCGACAACGGGTCGCCGCCGGACAGGATCACCTCGTCGATGTCCGGATCGGCCGCGATGGCGGCGACCGCTTCCTGCCAGCCGCCCTTGGCCGCATTCTCCGCGCCGTAGTCGAAGTGGCGGCGGAAGCAGTAGCGGCAATTGATCGCGCAGCTGCCGGTGGCGACCAGCAGGGCGCGGCCGCGGTATTTCTGGATGACCCCGGTGGCCTTTTTGGCCGCACCATCGCCCACCGCATCGAAGCTGAACCCGGGCGCCGGGCGCATTTCCTCGTCGATCGGCAGCACCTGGCGCAGCAGCGGGTCGGCGGCGTCGCCCGTGCGCATGCGGGCCACGAAGCCCTCGGGTACGCGCAGCGCGAACTGGGCGATGGCCGCCTCCGAGACGCCCAGCGCGGCCGGGTCCAGCTGCAGCCGGGCCAGCAGGGCGTGCGGGTCGCGCAGCGCCTGGCGCCAGAGCTGCTGCCAGCGCGCGGGCGCGCCTGGCGACTGGGGCCGGGGGAAGGCGGAAAGCTGCATGGAGAGGGGGCCTGCGGTTATCATGGGGGCAGAAAAACAGTCGCCCACCGGCATCCGGTGGGCTTTCCATTCTAACGGCTCGCCGCACCCGCGGCGTTTTTGCCACTCAGGAGTTTACGCATGGCCAGCTACGGCATGAACGACGTCAAGAACGGGATGAAGATCCTGGTCAACAACCAACCGGCTGTCATCATCGACACCGAATACGTCAAGCCGGGCAAGGGCCAGGCCTTCACCCGCGTGAAGTACCGCCTGATCAAGGACGGCCGTACCCAGGAAGTGACCATGAAGTCGACCGACTCGCTGGATGCAGCCGACGTCGTCGATACCGACATGAATTTCATGTACAGCGACGGCGAGTACTGGCACTTCATGGACCCGGAATCCTTCGAGCAGGTCCAGGCCACCAAGGCCGGCATGGGCGGCGCCGAGAAGTGGCTGAAGGGCGAAGAGTCCTGCGTGGTGACCCTGTGGAACGGCGAGCCGATCTTCGTGCAGCCGCCGAACTTCGTCGAACTGAAGATCACCGAAACCGATCCGGGCGTCCGTGGCGACACCTCGGGCGGCGGCGGCAAGCCGGCCACCCTGGAAACCGGCGCCGTGGTCCGCGTGCCGCTGTTCGTCAACCAGGATGAAATCATCAAGGTTGATACCCGTTCGGGCGAATACTCCGCACGCGTCAAATAAGGTTCCGGCCGTAGGCCGACCTTACTGTAGTGCCGGCCGCTGGCCGGCAACCCCGCGGCCTCGAGGGCTGCGGGACGGGGG
>NZ_JASJSU010000140.1:0-7667 GCF_030237045.1 Stenotrophomonas maltophilia group sp. Smal17 | reverse complement strand
CCCCCCCCCCCCCCCCCCCCCCCCCCCCCCACCCCGCCATCCCACGGAATGCCCGCTTTTGACGTTGACGTTGACGTCAGCAGGTGCAGGGCTGCAAGCCCTGCGCCCCCCCCCTCAGTACAGCGTGCGCTCCGGCGCACCCGCCGGCGGCGGGGTGTACTGGTACAGCCAGGTCTCGGTGAGGGTCTTGCCACCACTGCGCAGGAACAGGCGGATGTCGATCTGCTCGGTGCTGCCTTCCGGCGGCACCAGGTCGAACATCGCGCGGTAGCCGTTGATCTCGCGCAACGGCCGTGCCGACACGATCTCGACCCGGCCGCGGCTGGCTTCCACCACCGCTTCAACCTCGGCCTTGTCGATCAGCGAGGCCAGCTCGCCACCTTCGAAGTCCACCGCGAAGCGCCAGCTGAAGTACTCGCGCTTCTTGCCGACCACGCCGCCCAGGCCGGTGCGGCTGGCGACGCAGTGCGCCAGCGGCGGCCGTGCCGGCGGTTCGGCGCCCCAGTACAGGCGGTAGCCGACCAGCAGTTCCTGGCCCGGCTGCGGCTTTTCCTTCGGGTTCCAGAACGCCACGATGTTGTCGAAGGTCTCGTCCACGGTGGGAATCTCCACCAGCTGCACAGAGCCCTCGCCCCACTCGCCCTTCGGCTCCACCCACAGGCACGGGCGCTTCTCGTAGAACACGCCATCGTCCTGGTAGTGGTCGAAGTTGCGGTCGCGCTGCAGCAGGCCGAAACCGCGCGGGTTGCGGTCCACGAACATGTTGAAACGCAGGTTGCGCGGGTTCAGCAACGGCCGCCAGATCCACTCACCGGCACCGGTCCACAGCGACAGGCCGTCGGTATCGTGGATTTCCGGGCGCCAGTCCCAGCCCATGCGGCGGTCGTTCTCGCCCACCTGGTACATGCTGGTGCACGGTGCGATGCCCAAGCGTTCGATGGCCTTGCGCGGGTACAGCGCGCTGTCGATGTCCATCAGCAGCACGTCGCCATTGGTGATGGCGAAGCGATAGGCGCCGGCCACGCTGGGCGAATCCAGCAGCCCATAGACCACGATCGTCTCCGAATCGGCCGACGGCTGTTCCAGGTAGTAGGCGATGAAATCCGGGAATTCCTCCGGCTTGCCCATGCCGGTGTCGATCGCCAGGCCGCGTGCGGACTGGCCATACTGGCCCTCCTTGCCGACCGCGCGGAAGTAGCTGGCGCCGAGGAACGCGGCGAAGTCGCGGTCGGTATCCTTGCGTGTGTTGAGGCGGAACCCGGCGAAGCCGAGGTCGGCCGGCAGTTCGCCATCCTTGATGCCGCTCTTGCCGTAGTTGAACGCCGCGCCGTCATAGGCCAGCTCCTGCGCCTTGCCGTCGACCACATCGAACATGCGTACCGGCGAATGGAAGTACAGGCCCAGATGGAAGAACTTGGCCTGGAACCTGCCTGGCTGGTCCGCCCACAGCGCGTGGTCCTGGCGGTAGCCGATCGACTGGTACTGGTCCCAGTCCAGGCCTTCCAGGCGGCCCGGCAGCACCCGCTTGTGGCTCTTGTAGGGCGCCTGTGCCAGCGCGCGTGCCTGGCCCTTCAGGGTGGCAAAGTCGAACGGCTGCGGCTGGCCGAGGCGGCGCAGGCCCATCTGGCCGCTCTTGCTGGCCGCGCATGCGGGCAGGGACGGCAGGCCGAATGCAGCCAGGGCAAGGGAGGCATTGCGGATGAAGTCGCGTCGTTGCATGCAGGCGCGTCAGGCACAAGTGGGAAGGTCGGCCATCATAGGCAGACAAACGTTAACGGGCAGCGGAGACGCCCCTTGCCCGTTCAGCTGCCGCTGGCTGCCCGGCTCAGCGCTGGCAGTGGCTGCACCAGACGCTGGCACGCTGGCCGATGGTGGCGTGCTTCAGCGCGCGGCCACAGTTCGGGCAGGGCAACCCATCACGGCCGTACACCAGCAGCTCCTGCTCGAAGTAGCCCGGTGCGCCGTCAGGGCTGATGAAGTCGCGCAGGGTGGTGCCGCCGCGGGTGATCGCATATCCCAGGATCTCCTTCACTGCGTCGGCCAGCCGCTGGTAGCGCTCGCGCGAGATCTTTCCCGCCTCGCGCAGCGGACTGATGCCGGCCTTGAACAGGCTCTCGGCGGCGTAGATGTTGCCCACGCCCACCACCACCGCCTGGTCCATCAGGAAGGTCTTCACCGGCGCGCTGCGGCCACGGCTGCGGGCGAACAGGTAATCGCCATCGAAGGCATCGTCCAGCGGCTCCGGGCCCAGCCCCTGCAACAGCGGGTGGGTCTCCCCGGCCGGCTGCCACAGCAGGCTGCCGAAGCGGCGCGGGTCGTTGAAGCGCAGCAGGCGGCCATTGTCGAGGCTGATGTCGACGTGGTCGTGCGCACGCAGCGGGGTATCACCGGGCAGCACGCGCAGGCTGCCGGACATGCCAAGGTGCAGCACCGCGCTGCCGATGGCGGTGTCCAGCAGCAGGTACTTGGCGCGCCGGCGGATATCCTCGATGCGCTGCCCGGGCAGCAGTTCGGCCACTTCCGGCGGAATCGGCCAGCGCAGATCGGCGCGGCGCAGGATCACGCCATGCACGCGGCGCCCCTGCAGGTGCGGCGCCAGGCCGCGGCGGGTGGTTTCGACTTCGGGCAGTTCAGGCATGCGGCGATTCTACGCCTCAGCGCCGGGCATGGCCGGGCGCCGGCAGACGTGCTCAGCGCGGCGGCGCCGCCAGCTCGCGCGCATCCAGGAACCCGTCGCCGTTGGCATCCTGCCTGTGGAAGCGCTGCACGATCACCTGCCGCTGCTGCTCGCGGGTGATCGCCCTGCCCTTGCCACCGGGCAGCTCCTCGGCGCTCAGCACGCCATCGCCATTGCGATCCATGCGGTCGAAGGCGTACAGCATCCACTGCACATACTCGGTTTCGCTGACCTTGCCGTCGCCATCGCTGTCCATCCGCTGCAGGTAGCTGGCGGTATCGGTGACCTGCGCCAGCGCAGCACCCGGTAGCAGGGCAGCCAGCAGAAGCCCGAGCCCTGCCCTCACGCGCCCACCAGGCTGTAGCCCTTCAGCCGCGCGGCGTAGGCCTGCAGCGCCGCGATACCGCTTTCCTCGGCCTCGCGGCACCAGGCCTGCAGTTGATGCAGGCGCTCGGCCGCATCGTGGCCGCGGGCTTCCAGCAGCGCGGCCAATCGCCCGCGGTACTCGACCAGGGTGCGGATGCGCGGCCGCTGTGCCACCCATTCACTGAGCTGGGCACGGCTGTCCGGCTTCAGCCAGCGGCCGTCGTTGACCAGGCCGCGACGCAGCCGGCGTGGCAGCAGGCGGCGCAGCTTGGCCCCGGCGTGGACGGCCTCCTCGCGCAGGGCCGGCATGAACACATTGCGCTGGTAATCGGTCATCGCCTGGAAACGGTGCGACAGCAGCGCCTTCAGGGTTTCGGCATCAGGCACGGCGATATTCGGGCGCACGTCCATGGCCGGCGCCACCCGCAGCACCTTGGCCAGGCGCAGCACCTGCAGCAGGCGGATCGCACTCCAGCCGATGTCGAATTCCCAGCGCCGCATCGCAAAGCGCGCCGAGCTGGGGAAGGCATGGTGGTTGTTGTGCAGCTCCTCGCCGCCGATCCAGAACCCCCACGGCGTCAGGTTGGTGGAGGTATCGGCGGATTCATAGTTGCGGTAGCCCCACCAGTGGCCAAGGCCATTGACCACGCCGGCCGCCCAGAACGGGATCCATGCCATCTGGATCGCCCACAGGGCCACGCCGGGCAGGCCAAACAACACGGTATTGATCGCAAACAGCAGCACCGGCCCCAACGTGGCATGCGGCGTATACAGGCGGCGCTCGATCGCGTCGTCCGGGGTGCCGCGCCCGTACTGCTCGATGTCCGCGCGCATGCCGCGCGCTTCGCGGTACAGCTCCACGCCGTGCCAGAACACCTTGCCGATGCCGCGGGTGACCGGGCTGTGCGGATCGTCCTCGGTCTCCACCTTGGCGTGGTGCTTGCGGTGGATGGCCACCCATTCGCGGGTGATCATCGAGGTGGTCAGCCACAGCCAGAAGCGGAACATGTGGGCCAGCACCGGGTGGAAATCGACCCCGCGGTGGGCCTGGCTGCGGTGCAGGTAGAGCGTCACCGAGAAGATGGTGATCTGGGTGAAGACCAGCAGGACCGCCAACATGGCCCACCACCCCAGGCCGAGCACACCACCGGTCAACAGGGACATCAGGGCATCGGGCATGACGGCGCTCCGGTTCGGCGCGGGGATGGCAGACATCATGGGCGCTTGCGTTGCAAACTGCATCCCTGCGGCGGCGATCTGCACCGCCATCCGTGGCACCGTTCACAGTTGGGGACCCGAGTTGTCGAACCTTGATCCACGCGCCAGCACCATGACCGCCGCCGCGCCCGCTGCGGCACTGCCCCCGTTGATCGAACTGGACCGCGCCACCGTGGTGCGCGGACAGGTGAAGGTGCTGCACGGGCTCAGCCTGCGCATCGCGCAGGGCCAGCACACCGCCCTGCTCGGCCCCAACGGCTGCGGCAAGTCGACCTTCATCAAGCTGATCACCCGCGAGCTGTACCCGCTGGCACAGGGCGACGGCTCGGTCGCCGTCAAGGTGCTGGGCCAGAACCGCTGGCAGGTGGACCGGCTGCGCTCGCAGCTGGGCATCGTCACCGGCGACCTCAGCAGCAACCTGGCCGACATGCCCGGGCTGACCGTGGAACAGGCGGTGCTGTCCGGCTTCTTCGCCAGCTACGTGGTACCCGCCTTCCGCGAAGTGACCGCCGAGATGCGTACACGCGTCGGCGAGACGCTGGCGATGACCGGCGCGTTGTCGCTGCGCGAACGCGCCTATGCCGAGCTGTCGGCCGGCGAGACCCGCCGCGTGCTGATCGCCCGCGCGCTGGTCAACCGGCCGCAGGCGCTGCTGCTGGACGAGCCGTCCACCGGGCTTGACCTGGTCGCCCGCGAGCAACTGGTGGCAACCATGCGGGTGCTGGCGCAGCAGGGCATCACTCTGGTGCTGGTGACCCACCACATCGAAGAGATCATTCCCGAGATCGAGCGGGTGGTGCTGCTGCGCGATGGCCGCGTACTGGCTGATGGCAGCCGTGCCGAGCTGCTGCGCAACGAACCGCTGTCGGCGGTGTTCGGCGGCGCGATCACGGTGATCGAGCAGGAAGGCCGGCTGACCGCGTATGCAGGGTAGACAGACGCATCGCTTTCCGTAGCCGTCTGTAGAGTCGAGCCGTGCTCGACTGCCGTTCTCCGCGAGCAGAAGCATCCGAGCATGGCTCGGCTCTACAGGGAGCGTTACAGCGGGCCGGAACCCGGCCCGCTGCACGCAACCTCAGAACTGCAACGCCAGCGCGCGCGACTCGATCGGTGCCATCCGGCTCTGGTCCTGCAGCTGCAGGTCACGCAGTTCGTACGGCGCACCGAAGCCCGCGGGCAATGCCGCCTGGTCGAACGGCAGCACCAGCTGCCCAGCACCCGGGCCATCGAACCACGCCGCCGCATGTGCCTGTGCCACCGGCTTCAACTGGCCATCGCGGGCAGTGGCATACAGCGTGCCCCGCGCCTCGTAGCGGCCGGCGGCGGCCACCTGCAGCGGCAGCGCCACCTGGCGGCTGGCCGGGTCCGGCGTCGCCTGGCCACTGAAGCGCGCGGTCGGTCGCGCCACCGCGAAGGCCACCTTGCCATCGCGCAGCACACCGTCGGCCTGGGCGAACACCTGCAGTTCCCACAGCCCCTGCGCAGTACCGACATCGGCCGGGATCCGCACCTGCGCGCGCAGGCTGCCATCGGTGGTGCGCAGCAACCGCTGCGGCCAGCTGCGGCCATCCGGTGCGACCAGCAGGGCTTCACCGCCGAGACCGCCACGACGCGATGCCAACGCTGCAGTGGTGGCACCGTCTTCCAGCAGGCGTGCCTGCAGCTGCACGCTGCTGCCGGCCAGCACCTGCGCCTGGCTGGCCTGCACCTCCAGCCGCAGCGGGCTGTTCGGTTCCAGCACCTGCACCACGTAGCGGCCCTGCGCCTGTGCACTCTGCAACGTGTAGGCACCGACCGTGCTGGTCGCACCGGTACGCAGCATGCTGCTGCCATCACGCACCGGCATGCCGGCGTCCTGCAGTGCGCGTGCATCGACACTGCGGGCCACGCTGCTGCGGCCGGCCGGGTCGCGTACCTGCAGGGTGCTGGCCGGCAGCGCGCGGGCACCTTCGGCCGGGCTCAGCTGGATCACCGCATCGGCCGCCGTCAGCGGCAGTGCCAGGCCGCGCTGCAGCTGCGTGCCGTCGACCTGCTGCCAGTAGCTGCGGCTGACCGAGGCATACGGCGTGGCGGCCTGCAGCGGTTGTGCCGGGTCCAGCGCCCAGGCAAACGACAACGGCGCGTGTTCGCTTTCACCAGCAGGCAGCGGCGCGGCCACCAGTGCGGCAGGCACCTGATCGCCTGCGCGGGCGGCTTGCAGCGGCTGTGCGGCCTGCGCCGGGGAAAAGGACAGCACCGCCAGTACCGTGCTGGCCAGCAGGGTGGAATGGATCGTCATGGTCGTCTTCCTCACTGGGCCAGGTCGTTGCGCAGGATCGTGCCGAGGCCGAAGCACTCGCGCCGGCTCTGGTTGTGGCTGAGCGGCTCTGCCCCCTGGGTGCGCGCCTTGTCGGTGAACCAGGTGGTGCCGGCGGCCTTCTGGCTGCTGCACTCCAGGAACCCATCGGAACAGGACGACAGCCAGTTCTGGGTGAACTCCAGGCCGACATTGGCGGCATAGCCCCCGCAGTAGCTGTTGCTGTCCCACACCGCCGATTCGACATCACTGCCGACCACCGCGCGGAAGGGTTTGGGCAATGCAGGGCGGCCGGCAGTGCCGTACAGGTTCTGTGCGTTGTAGGTGGCCATGCTTGCCACCTGCTGCTGGCGCACCGCGTCGTTCTTGTAGCCCAGCAGCCAGCCCAGCGAGGTTTCGAAGGTGTTGCCATTGAGCACCGCATCGGCCAGCGGCGTGCCTGCCGAAGACGGTGCCAGTGCGTTGACCTTGCGCACCGTGCGGATGATCTTCGGATAGCGGCTGTCGTAGGTCGGGTTGGAAAGGATCCAGCGCATCACGTTGCCCCCGTTGGAGTGGGTGATCACCACCAGCTGGGTGATGCCACGGCTGTCGATGAAGCCGGTCAGCTGGTTGGCCAGGCAGCCGGCGGCTTCCGGCTTCCACATGTACTGGGTGAAATCGCAGTTGATGACCACGTAGTTGCTGCTGTTCGGCAGGCCCTGGCGCACGGTGTCGATGATGGCCGGCTGCCAGTAATCCTGCGTGGCATTGGTCTGCGCGCCGGTACCATGCACGAAGGCCACGCCGACCACGTCGGCGGCCTGCGCCGGCGCTGTTGCCAGCCCGAGGACCAGGGCCAGGACGGTACTTCCTGTTGCGGTGCTGCGCATCGCGTCTCTCCCTCTGTCAGCGGATCCCCCCGACCCGGCTGTGACTGGACGGCCCCCGGTGCCTGCCGTTGTGCCGATGCTCACGGCGCAGGCGCGTGAAAGTCCGTGCGCTGCGCCCGGATTCAGAAGACTGAGGCCAATCGATGACGCTTTTCATATCGCGGCAATGACCGTGCCGGGTCTGGCGGTATGACCGATGGCCACTGCGATGTCGTATGGGGGCTGCGATCATGGCGCG
>NZ_JASJSU010000013.1:50547-68269 GCF_030237045.1 Stenotrophomonas maltophilia group sp. Smal17 | reverse complement strand
AATCGGGACCGTTACGGGGATCAAACCCCAATGGTACCTCCCTCCGGCCGCGCAGGCGTTGCGCGGTGCGGGGTAATGGCGGGCGGGGCCGGAACTGCGCCTCCGGCGCATGCCAACCAAGGTTGGCATCTACAGGTGGGTGCCAACCTTGGTTGGCACGGATTTTTCATCGCTCGCGGCAGGCCCGTGCCGACCAAGGTCGGCACCCACCAGAGCGGATGACCGCAGCCTGGGCGTGCCAACCAGGGTTGGCACCTACCAAGGCACGACTTACAGCTTGTAGCCGGAATGGATCGAGACGATGCCGCCGGTCAGGTTCTTGTAGTGGCAGCGCTCGAAACCGGCCTGCCCCATCATCGCCTTCAGCTCGTCCTGCGGCGGATGCTTGCGGATGCTCTCGGCCAGGTACTGGTAGCTGTCCGAATCGTTGGCGAACAGCTTGCCCAGCTTGGGCAGGATCCGGAACGAATGGAAGTCGTAGATCGGCTTGAACCAGTCGGCGGTGACTTCGGAGAACTCCAGCACGCGGGCTTGGCCGCCCACTTTCAGCACGCGGTACATCTCGCGCAGGCCGGCGTCCTTGTCCGTCACGTTGCGCAGGCCGAAGGCGATGGTGACCAGATCGAAGCTGTTGTCCGGGAACGGCAGGGCCTCGGCGTTGCACTGCACGTAGTCCAGGCCGAGCACCAGGCCGCGGTTGGTCAGGCGGTCACGGCCGACCGACAGCATGCCGGCGTTGATGTCGCCCAGCACCACCGAGCCTTCGGCGCCCACGCGCTCCTTCAGCAGGGCGGCGATGTCGCCGGTGCCACCGGCCAGGTCGAGTACGCGATCACCCGGCTTCACCTGCGCGGTCGCCACGTAGTAGCGCTTCCACGCCCGGTGCACGCCCAGGCTCATCAGGTCGTTCATCAGGTCGTAGTTGCGCGCGACCGACGTGAACACCTGGCCGACCAGCTTCTGCTTGTCCTTGGCGGCGACGTCGCGGAACCCGAAATGGGTGGTACCGGCTTTGTAGGGGGATTCGCTCATGGCCCCGATTATCGCACCGCCGGGAGCCAGCGGCACCCCCTGCCCGTATCATGGCGGGCCACGACTTACCGGAGCCCCGCATGATCACCACGCCCGACTACCAGGCCCTGCTGCAGACCGCCATCGCCGAAGCCCGCCAGGGCCTGGCCGAAGGCGGCGTGCCGATCGGCGCGGCGCTGTACCACAACGACGGCCGCCTGCTCGGCTGTGGCCACAACCGGCGCGTGCAGGAAGGCGACCCATCGGTGCACGGCGAGACCGATGCGTTCCGCAAGGCCGGCCGCCAGCGCCGCTACCAGGACACCATCATGGTCACGACCCTGGCCCCGTGCTGGTACTGCTCGGGGCTGGTGCGCCAGTTCAACATCGGCACGGTGGTGGTGGGCGAATCGCGTACCTTCCAGGGCGGCATCGACTGGCTGCGCGAAAACGGCGTCAACGTGATCGATCTCGACAGCCAGGAATGCGTCGATCTGCTCGGCGGCTTCATTGCGCAGCATCCGGAGATCTGGAACGAAGACATCGGCGAATGAGCACTGCGCAGCGTACTGTTGAACCTGCTTAATGAACGCTTCAGCGCTGGCACGCCCTAGTGCCGGCAGCGTTTGCGGCGATTGCTGTGAACCCGTGCACAGTCAGCTGGACTGCCTGCACACGCTGCGGTAACACCCCACCCGCGCAGGGCGCCTAGGGTGGGGTTACCGGGACTTCCTTCCCCGGCGGAGCCAGCCATGTGCGCGCACGCCGTACGCCCCACGCCCGACCCGATCCTCGCCGCCATCCGCACGCGCCTGCAGCAGCAGTTCGCGCTGCATCAGCGTGGCGCCCTGTTCTGGACGGCCTACCAGGGCCTGCAGCTGGAACTGGTACAAGGCCGTCCGCTCGACCACGAGCGCCTGTGCAACGCAATGGCCGACATGGCCGAAGAAATGGGCGCGGTCGAGCATGCGCAACTGATCGGCAATCGCAACGCTGGCTGCACATCTCCCTGACGCGGCATCCACTGCCGCTCAGGCCACACTGCGATGAACCCCCACTCCCATCCACTTCAACCGATTGGATCGACATGCACGCTGAAGTTCCCACCATTCCCCCGGTCATCAACGTAGACGCCGAGCTTGACCACTGGCGCCGCCAGCATGCCGACGGCGCACTGCCGCACAATTCGTTCGGCTCGTACGTACCGTGGATCAAGTTCGCCTGCGATTCGCTGATCACCCAGCCGCGCGCCAGCAATGCGCAGCGCGACGAGATGTTCCAGACCCAGTACGCCCTGCAGATCATGCCGCGCCTGAGTGAAGCCCAGGCCCGCGAGTTCGTCGACCGCTGCTGGCAGCACGTCTACCAGACCAGCCGGGTGCGCCTGCAGGACGCTCCGCGCCTGCGCGCCTGAGCTGCACGGCCCCTGCACAAGGCACTGCCGATCATCTTCGTCACCTGAGTGGGACGACGACGATGAAAGCAAGAAACCTCTTCAATACGATCGCCAAGAAGGCCGCGGCCGCCACCGGTTCGCCGTGGACCTTCCTGGCTGCGGTCGCGATCGTGGTGATCTGGGGCATCAGTGGCCCGCTGTTCGGTTTCAACGACACCTGGCAGCTGGTGATCAACACCGGTACCACCATCATCACCTTCCTGATGGTGTTCCTGATCCAGCACACGCAGAACTCGGACACCGCGGCGATGCAGATCAAGCTCGACGAGCTGATCCGCGCGACGGCCGAGGCCAACAACGAGCTGCTCGACCTGGAAGAGCTGGACGAAGAGCGACTGGAAGAGATCCGCCGCGAGTACGAGCGCATGGCGCGCGAAGCCGGCGACGCGCTGGCACGGGTGCGTGCCTGCCATGCCACCCGCCGCGACGATGAGGCGGTGTAGCAGGCCCTGGAATGACAATGCCGGCCAGCGGCCGGCACTACCACCGATGATCGAGGTAGGTGCCAACCTTGGTTGGCACAGGGCCAGCCGCCTGCGCTGACGCATTCGTGCCAACCAAGGTTGGCACCTACCAGAAGCGCTGCTTATCCGCGCTCGTGCCAGCCGCCGCCCAGCACCTTGTACAACGTGATGCGGTTGGCCTGCTGGGCCAGCTGCGCCTGCAGCTGCGTCTGCTGCGCGTTGTAGGCGGTACGCCGTGCATCGAGCAGGGTGACGAAGCTGTCCAGGCCGGCGTCGTAGCGCGCCTGTGACAGGCGGTTGGCCTGTTCGGCCGCATCCACCAGGCGCTGCTGTGCACTCACCTGCTCATCCAGGCTGACATTCAGCGCCAGCGCGTCGGCGGTTTCGCGGAAGCCGACCTGGATCGATTTCTCGTACTGCGCCAGCGCGATATCGCGGTCCGCATTGGCGATGGCCAGGTTGGCGCGCAGCTTGCCGCCCTGGAAGATCGGCAGGGTGATCTTCGGCAGGAAGCTCCACACGCGGGTGCCGCTGTCGAACAGGTTGGACAGTTCGCTCGAACCACTGCCGATGCTGCCGGTCAGCGAGATGCTCGGGAAGAACGCCGCACGTGCCGCGCCGATGTTGGCGTTGGCAGCCAGCAGCTGGTGTTCGGCGGCCATGATGTCCGGGCGCTGCAGCAGCACGTCGCTGGGCAGGCCAGCCGGCGGCGGTGCCAGCGCCAGCAGCTGCGGTTCGATGCTGTCCGGCAGCAGTGATGCATCCAGCTGACCACCGGCCAGCAGTGCCAGCGCGTTGCGGTCCTGGGCCAGCTGCCCACGCAGGCGTGCGGCATCGGTGCGCGCGGTTTCCACCAGCGTGCGGGTCTGGGTCAGTTCCAGTGCCGAACTGCCGCCGCGCTCATGGCGGGCTTCGGCCAGGCGCAGCGAATCCTCGTAGGTCTTCAGCGTGGCATCGGCGATCTTCAGCCGCTGTGCGTCGGCACCATAGGTCAGCCACGCCGTGGCGGTCTCGGCCACCAGGCTCAGCTGCGCATTGCGGCGATTGGCCGCCACAGCGAAGTACTGCTGCAGCGCCGCCTCGCTGAGGTTGCGCACGCGGCCGAACAGGTCGAGCTCGAACTCGGCCACGCCCACGCCCGCGGTGAACTGTTCGGTGACGCCGGCGTCGGTGCCCTGGCGCTGCATCTGGCCGGTGACGGCCACGCCGGGTACGCGGTCGGCGCGCTGCACGCGGTACTGGCCGCGTGCGCGTTCCACGTTGAGCACGGCCACGCGCAGGTCGCGGTTGTTCTGCAGCGACTGGTCGATCACCTGCTGCAGGCGCGCGTCGGTGAAGAAGTCGCGCCAGCCGACGGCGGCAACATCGGCCACCTGGCCCTGCGTGGCCTCGGCCGGCCACTGCGCCGGAATGGCCGGCGCGACGGCGGTGTCCTTCGGCACCAGGGTGGAGCAGCCGGCCAGCGCAAGCGCGGCGGCAATGGAAAGGAACAGGGATGCACTTTTCATGGGATGACTTCCATCGGTACTGCCGGATGGCAGGAGGTCATGCCGGCCAGTGGCCGGCATGACCGTTTCGCTTACGTGGAGGATTTGCGCTTGAACACGCGCTGCACCACGACGAAGAACAGCGGCACGAAGAACACGCCGAGCACGGTGCCGACGATCATGCCGCCGAGCACGCCGGTGCCGATCGCCTGCTTGGCGCCGGAGCCGGCACCGGTGGAGATCGCCAGCGGTACCACGCCCATGCCGAAGGCCAGCGAGGTCATCACGATCGGGCGCAGGCGGTCGCGCACGGCGTGCATGATCGACTCGATCAGGCTGGCGCCCTTCTCCAGGTTTTCCTTGGCGAACTCGACGATCAGGATCGCGTTCTTGCTGGTCAGGCCCACCGTGGTCAGCATCGCCACCTGGAAGTAGATGTCGCGTTCCAGGCCCTTGAAGGTGTTGGCCAGCACCGCGCCGAGGATGCCCAGCGGGGCGGCCAGCAGCACGGCGGTCGGCACGCTCCAGCTTTCATACATCGCGGCCAGGCACAGGAACACGATCATCAGCGACAGCGTGTACAGCAGCGGCGTCTGCGAGCCCGCCTGGCGTTCCTGGTAGGACATCGCCGTCCATTCGATGCCGAAGCCCGCCGGCAGCTGCTTGGCCAGCTGTTCGATCTCGGCCATGGCATCACCGGAGGCGACGCCTGGGGCCGGTTCGCCCTGGATTTCCATCGCCGACACACCGTTGTAGCGCTCCAGGCGCGGCGAACCGTAGTCCCAGTGCTTGCTGGCGAACGCGCTGAACGGCACCATCTCGCCCTTGTCGTTCTTCACCGACCAGAGGTCGAAGTCCTCCGGCACCATGCGGAACGGCTGGTCGGCCTGCACGAACACGCGCTTGACGCGGCCGCGATCGACGAAGTCATCGATGTACGAACTGCCCCACGCCGCGGCCAGCGTGCCGTTGATCTGGTCGATCGACAGCCCCAGCGAGGTCGCCTTGGCCGCATCGATGTCGATGCGGAACTGCGGCGTGTCTTCCTGGCCGTTCGGGCGCACGTTGGCCAGCTTCTTGCTGCCTGCGGCGAGTCCCAGCAGCTGGTTGCGCGCGGCCACCAGGGCCTCGTGGCCCTGGCCACTGTTGTCCTTCAGGAAGAAGGTGTAGCCCGAGGCGGTACCCAGTTCCGGAATGGCCGGCGGCGGGAAGGCGAAGATGAAGGCATCCTTGATCTGGCCCAGTGCCGCCATCGCGCGCCCGGTGATCGGCATCACGCCGTTGTCGGCGTCACGCTCGCTCCAGTCCTTCAGCTTGACGAAGGCCATGCCCGCGTTCTGTCCCATGCCGGCGAAGCTGAAGCCCTGCACCGAGAACACCGATTCCACCGCATCCTTCTCGTTCTGCAGGAAGTGGTTTTCCAGTGCCGTGATCGATTCCAGCGTGCGTTCCTGGGTGGCACCGACCGGCGCCTGCACCAGCGCCATCAGCACGCCCTGGTCTTCGTTGGGCAGGAACGAGCTGGGCAGGCGCACGAACAGCACGCCCATCAGCACGAACAGCGCCGCCACGATGCCCATGAAACGCCACGGACGGTGGATGATGCCGCGCACGCCACGCTGGTAGCTTTCGCTGGTGCGGTCGAAACCACGGTTGAAACCGTTGAAGAATCGACCGGACCAGCCCTTGTGCGCGACGTGGTGCTCGCCCTTCTTCAGCGGCTTGAGCATGGTCGCGCACAGCGCCGGGGTCAGCACGATCGCCACCAGCACCGACAACGCCATCGCCGAGACGATCGTGGCCGAGAACTGGCGGTAGATAACGCCGGTGGAGCCGCTCATGAAGGCCATCGGCACGAACACCGCCGACAGCACCAGGCCGATACCCACCAGCGCGCCGGTGATCTGGCCCATCGACTTGCGGGTCGCTTCGAGCGGCGACAGTCCTTCCTCGGACATGATGCGCTCGACGTTCTCCACCACCACGATGGCATCGTCCACCAGCAGGCCGATCGCCAGCACCATCGCGAACATGGTCAACATGTTCACCGAGAAGCCCAGCATCGCCAGCACGCCGAAGGTACCCAGCAGCACCACCGGCACGGCGATGGTCGGGATCAGGGTGGCGCGGAAATTCTGCAGGAACAGGTACATCACCACGAACACCAGCACGATCGCTTCGATCAGGGTCTGCACCACGCCCTTGATCGACACGCGCACGAACGGGGTGGTGTCGTACGGGATCTCGGCCTTCAGCCCGGCCGGGAAGAAGCTCTTCATGTCCTGCAGCGCGGCATCCACACCGGCCGCGGTGTCCAGCGCGTTGGCGCCGGTGGCCAGGGTGACCGCCAGGCCGCTGGCCGGCTGGCCGTTGTAGCGGGTGACGAAGTCGTAGGACTCGGCACCCAGTTCGACGCGGGCGACATCACCCAGGCGCAGTTCGGCACCGTCCTGCGCACCGCGCACGATGATGTTGCGGAACTGTTCCGGGGTCTGCAGGCGCGACTGCGCGTTGATGGTGGCGTTGAGCTGCTGGCCCTTGACCGACGGCGCACCGCCAAGCTGGCCGATGGCCACCTGGGCGTTCTGCGCCTTCACCGCTGCCGTCACTTCGGCAACCGACAGGCCGTAGGTGTGCAGCTTGTTCGGGTCCAGCCAGATGCGCATGGCGTACTTGCCACCGAACACCTGGATGTTGCCCACGCCCGGCACGCGGCTCAGACGGTCGACGACGTTGGAACCGACGTAGTCGGCGATGTCGTTGGCGTCCATGCTGCCGTTCTCGGACACGAACGCGATGACGTTCAGGAAGCCCGAGCTCGACTTGGCCACGTTGATGCCCTGCCGCTGTACTTCCTGCGGCAGCAGCGGCATGGCCAGCTGCAGCTTGTTCTGCACCTGCACCTGGGCGATGTCCGGGTTGGTGCCGCTCTCGAAGGTCAGAGTGATGGTGGCCTGGCCGTTGGACGAGCTGTTGGAGGAGAAGTAGATCAGGCCATCAAGGCCCTTCATGTTCTGCTCGATGATCTGCGTCACCGAGTCCTCGACCACCTTGGCCGATGCACCCGGATAGGTGGCGCTGATTTCCACCGCCGGCGGTGCGACGTTGGGGTACATCGAGACCGGCAGCTTGAACAGGGCCAGGCCGCCGGCGAGCATGATGATGATGGCGATCACCCACGCGAAGATGGGTCGATCGATGAAAAAGCGTGCCATGGGGTTCTCCGCTTACTTCGCGTCGCCGGCCGGGGCGGCAGGCTGGGCGGCTGCCGCCGGCTTGGCCGGTGCAGCGCCCTTCTCGGTGGCCTTGACCGGCATGCCGGGGCCGATCTTCTGCAGGCCTTCGACAATGACCTTGTCGCCGGCCTTCAGGCCGTCATCGACCAGCCACTTGTCGCCGACCGTGCGGCTGACCTTGACCGGGCGCACTTCGACCTTGTTGTCCTTGTCGACCACCATCGCCGTGGTGTCGCCCTTCGGATCACGGGCGATGCCCTGCATCGGCACCAGCACCGCATCGCTGCGCACGCCGCCGCCGATCACCGCACGCACGTACATGCCCGGCATCAGCAGGCCGTCGGGGTTGTCCACCTTCACGCGCAGGCCGAAGCTGCCGGTGGCCGGATCGACGCTGACTTCGGAAAACTCCAGCGTGCCCTTGTGCTCGAAAGTGCTGCCGTCTTCCATCAGGATGCTGACCGGCAGGGTCTGGTTGTCCTGCAGGCGGCCGGCGGCCAGTTCGCGACGCAGCTGCAGCAGCTCGGCCGAGGACTGGGTCAGGTCCACATAGATCGGGTCCAGCTGCTGCACGGTGGCCAGCGCGTTGGCCTGGCCGGCGCTGACCAGCGCACCCTGGGTGACGCTGGACTTGCCGATGCGGCCACTGATCGGCGCGGTGATGCGGGCATAGCCGAGGGTGACGTTGGCCGCGTCCAGCGAGGCCTTGGCGGCACCGACATCGGCCTCGGCCTGCTTCTGCGCGGCCACGGCGTTTTCCAGGTCCTGCTGGCTGACCGCGTCGACCTTGGCCAGCTCGGTGATGCGCTTGGCGCTCAGCCGGGCGGCGTTGGCGGTGGCTTCGGCGCGGGCCAGCTGGGCGCGGGCGTTGTTGGCCTGGGCGCGGTAGCTGGCGTCATCGAGCTGGTACAGCGGCTCACCGACCTTGACCATGCCGCCCTCGGTGAACAGGCGCTTGGCAACGATGCCATTGACCTGCGGGCGCACTTCGGCCACCAGGAAGGCATTGGTACGGCCGGGCAGTTCGCGGGTCAGGCCCACGGTCTCGGACTTCAGCGTGACCACGGTGACGTCACCCGGGCCCTGTTCGGGGGCCTGGGGTTGGCCGCCACAGGCAGCCACGGTCGCGGCGATGGCCAGCGACAGCGCGAAGGGTCGGATTCGGCTCAGCAACATGACGGAAAGGCGCTTAGGGGAAGGAATCTCAAAAAACGCTGATACGGGCCAAAAGCGCCAGCAGACAACGCATACCGGCGGTGAGTGGTAGCCAGAACGGGCCTGCCACGCACACGGCGGGAATGATGGGTGCGAAATATACATACATGCGTGTTTGTTTGTAAACCGGTACAATTCAGCCACGTTTCACCCGCACTCGTACCCACACCCATGGCCCGCAAGACCAAAGAGGACACCCAGGCAACCCGGGAAGGCATCCTTGACGCCGCCGAAGCCTGCTTCCATGAACACGGCGTGGCCCGTACCACGCTGGAGATGATCGGCGCCCGCGCTGGCTATACCCGTGGCGCGGTGTACTGGCACTTCAAGAACAAGAGCGAGGTGCTGACCGCGATCGTCGAGCGCGTGCACCTGCCCTTCATGCAGGAACTGGCCGGTGTTCGTTGCCTATTACCGCCGCGCCCTGCCCCGCTTCGCGAAGGTCAAGCAGTTGCTGGACAGCGGCGCGATCGGTACGCCGCGCAGCGTGCGCGCGACCCTGCATCGGCCACACTCGGCGCATGCCACATCGCCGGACTTCTGGCGGACCAACCCCGCGATCTCCGGCGGCGGCCTGTTCGTCGATCTCGGCTCGCACACCCTGGACCTGCTCGACCATCTGCTGGGCCCGCTGAGCGATGTCAGCGGCCTGGCCAGTTCTCAGGCAGGCGCGTATGCCGCCGAGGACAGCGTCTCGATGTGCTTTCGCACCGGAACCGGTGCGCACGGCATCGCGCAGTGGAGTTTCTGCGCATTCCGGCGCCAGGATGAGATCGAAATCACTGGCGACCGTGGGCAGCTGCGTTTTGCCACCTTCGAGGACGTCCCGGTGCTGCTGGAAACCGACGCGGGCATGCAGGCGTTCGAGATCCCGAACCCGCCGTCGATCCAGCAGCCGTTGATTGCCACCCTCGTGGACGAACTGCGCGGCCACGGGCGCTCGCCCTCGACCGGCCTCAGTGCCGCCCGCACCAACGCGGTGATCGACCAGGTACTGCAGGCCTACCGCGCCAGACAGTGAATCCACGCCATGCGTGGATGCCCTTCGCGCCAAAAAAAGGCCGCCTTTCGGCGGCCTTGTGCGTTACAGGATGTAGCGGCTCAGGTCCGGGTCCTGCACCAGCTCGCCCAGGTGGGCATCGACGTAGGCACTGTCGATGGCCAGCGTCTCGCCGTCGCGATCCGGTGCCTCGTAGCTGAGCGAATCCAGCAGGCGCTCCAGCACGGTATGCAGGCGGCGAGCACCGATGTTTTCCTGGCGCTCGTTCACCTGGAAGGCGATCTCGGCCAGGCGCTCGATGGCATCGGCGGTGAAGCTGACCTTGACGCCCTCGGTGGCCAGCAGCGCTTCGTACTGCTTGGTCAGCGCGGCCTTCGGCTCGGTCAGGATGCGCACGAAATCGTTCTTGCTCAGCGCGCCCAGCTCCACGCGGATCGGGAATCGGCCCTGCAGCTCCGGAATCAGATCGCTGGGCTTGGCCAGGTGGAACGCGCCCGACGCGATGAACAGGATGTGGTCGGTCTTGATCGTGCCGTACTTGGTGGACACGTTGGAGCCTTCCACCAGCGGCAGCAGGTCACGCTGCACGCCTTCGCGCGACACATCGCCGCCGCCCACGTTATCGCCACGCTTGGCGACCTTGTCGATCTCGTCGATGAAGACGATGCCGTGCTGTTCGCAGGCTTCGATCGCCGCGGTGCGGATGTCGTCCTCGTTGACCAGCTTGCCGGCTTCTTCCTCGATCAGCAGCGGGCGCGCGGCCTTGATGGTCAGCGTGCGCTTGTGCGCCTTGGCACCGCCACCGAGGTTGGCGAACATCGACTTCAGCTGCTGGCCCATTTCCTCCATGCCCGGCGGGGTCATGATGTCCATGCTGACATTGGCGGCCAGGTCGAGTTCGATCTCGCGTTCGTCCAGTTCGCCATTGCGCAGCATCTTGCGGAACTTGATGCGGGTCTCGTTGTCCTGCGCCGACGGCTCGTTGCGGGCCACTTCCGGATCGAAACCGATGCCACCACTGCGGCGCGGCAACAGCGCATCGAGGATGCGGTCTTCGGCGCGTTCTTCGGCCTGCGTACGCACGCGCACCTTGGCCTGCTCGCGGTACAGCTTCACTGCAGTATCGGCCAGGTCACGGATGATCTGCTCGACGTCCTTGCCGACGTAGCCCACTTCGGTGAAGCGGGTCGCTTCGACCTTGACGAACGGCGCGTTGGCCAGCGTGGCCAGGCGGCGCGCGATCTCGGTCTTGCCGACGCCGGTCGGGCCGATCATCAGGATGTTCTTCGGCATCACTTCATTGCGCAGCTCGGGCACCAGCTGCATGCGGCGCCAGCGGTTGCGCAGGGCGATGGCCACCGCGCGCTTGGCGTCGTGCTGGCCGACGATGTGCCGGTCCAGTTCCTGCACGATCTCGCGCGGGGTCATGGTGGCGGAGGAAACTTCGATCTTCGACATGGATGTGCTCACGGATTCGTTGTCGGTCGTGCCGGCCAGCGGCCGGCACGACCCTCAGAGCTCCTCGACCACCACGTTGCGGTTGGTGTAGATGCAGATGTCGCCGGCGATGCCGATCGCCTCGCTGGCAATGGTGCGTGCATCCAGTTCGGTATGCGCCATCAGCGCGCGGGCAGCCGACAATGCATAGGAGCCACCGGAACCGATGGCGATGATGCCGTCCTCCGGCTCGATCACATCGCCGGTGCCGCTGATGATCAGCGAGGTTTCCTTGTCGGCCACCGCCAGCAGGGCCTCCAGCTTGCCCAGGCGGCGCTCGGTGCGCCAATCCTTGGCCAGCTCGACCGCCGCGCGCTGCAGCTGGCCGTGCTTTTCCAGCTTGGCCTCGAACAGCTCGAACAGGGTGAAGGCATCGGCGGCGGCACCGGCGAAGCCGGCCAGCACCTGGCCGTCGCGGCCCAGGCGGCGCACCTTGCGCGCATTGCCCTTCATCACGGTGTGGCCCAGCGTGACCTGGCCGTCGCCGGCAATGGCCACGTGCTCGCCGCGACGTACGCAGACGATGGTGGTGGCGTGGAAAACGTTGGGGTTCTGACTGGGGTCCATGCGGCCTCCGATAGCTGTTCACGGGACATGGGGACAGCGCCGGGTGCGATCAAGCCTGCGTGGATGGCTGCCGTTCAGCGCTTGGCGTGCGACGGCCGGTCCGGATTGGGTTCGATGCCCCAGGCGATGTACCAGTCTTCACCCTGCGTCTCGATCGGATGCTGGGTGCGGCCGGAGCCATTGCCGCAGGCCAGCGCATTGGCCGCGCAGTAGCGGTCGCAGCCCCAGCAGATGCGCTCCGGGTGTTTGGGATGCAACGGTATGGGCTTCGCCATGGCGGCGGTGTCCTCGTGGCCTGCGGCCACGATGCGCCGTTTGCATCAGACCTGCCCTGATCCAGATCAAGGGCCGGCTATTCAGCCTTGTCGCCCTTGCTGCGGCGCTTGGCGCGTGGATGCGCGGCGTCGTAGACCTTGGCCAGGTGCTGGAAATCGAGGTGGGTATAGATCTGGGTGGTGGCGATATCGGCGTGGCCGAGCAGTTCCTGCACGCCACGCAGGTCACCGGAGGATTCCAGGATGTGGCTGGCGAAACTGTGCCGCAGCATGTGCGGGTGCACGTGCTTGAACAGGCCCTGGCGCTGCGCCAGCTGGCGGATGCGGATCTGCACCGCGCGTTGGCTGATCGGCCCGTTGCGGCCGGGAAACACCGGCGAGGCCGGGCCGCCCCCGCTTTCCGCACGCCACGCCTGCAGTGCTTCGCGTGCCGGCCGCCCGAACGGTACCCGGCGCTGGCGATTGCCCTTGCCCATCACGTTGACCAGGCCGCTGGCGAAGTCCAGGTCGCGCCAGGTCAGCGCGCAGACTTCGCTCAGGCGCAGGCCCGAGGAATAGAACAGCTCCAGCAGCGCGCGATCGCGGCGGCCGAGTTCACCTTCCGGTTCCAGTTCGACCAGCTGCACCGCTTCGTCGGCATCGAGCACCTGCGGCAACCGCCGCGGTGCACGCGGCGCTTTCAGCGTCGCCGCCGGGCTGACCTCGATGCGGCCGTGCTTCAGCAGCCACGCATAGAAGCTGCGGCAGGCGGACAAGCGGCGCTGCAGGCTCTTGGCCGACAGCCCACGGCGATGCTCATCGGCGACGAACTGGCGCAACGTTTCGACATCGAGCGCTTCCACGGCCATGCCGCGGGGCTCGGCCCATGCCGACAGCGCGTCCAGGTCGCGGCGGTAGGCGTCGAGCGTGTGCGCCGACATCCGCCGCTCCACCTGCAGGTGCTGCAGGAAGGCCTGTACCGCGCTCATCGTCGTCGTACCCTGCTCAGCCCGCGAAGCGCTTCAGGCCGGTGACCAGGGCGTCGCCCATCATGCGCAGGAACAACGTGCCCATGCCCGGGTAGAAGCGGTTCGGGTCATGGCTGCCGACCGCGATCAGGCCCACACCGGGCAGCGGCAGCAGTGCGGTGGTCTGCACTTCCTCACTGCGCACGCCATACAGCACGGCATTCTTTTCCGGCTGCAGGCGGCCGCAGATCGGCTCGCCATCCTTCAGGCAATCGCGGAACGGACCCAGCTGCGGATCATCGGCGGCGATCACCTGCAGCCAGTCGGCCTGTTCCAGTCCGGCCACCGGCGTGTGCACCACCAGCCGCACCAGATCGCCGGCGAAGTCTTCCTGCAATGAAGCGGCCATCGCGCGCAGGGTGTCTGCGGCGTTGTCCTGCTTCATCAGCGCCAGGGTCAGCTGGTGCGTGCGCACCGCCAGGCGTTCATTGACCTGGGCGGTCGCGCCCAGGTCGGCCAACCGTCGTGCCAGCTCGCGGTTCTTCTCGCGCAGCACTTCCAGCTGGTAGCTGGCCAGCGACGCGGTCGGGCCGTCGTCACGCGGCACCACCAGGGTCAGGGCCAGGTCCGGGAACTGCTTGAGGAAGCCCGGATGCCGCCGCAACCAGGCAGCGACTTCATGGGCCCCGAGCTTGTCGACGGTTTCGGTCATGCGATCCACTCCCCTTCGAAGACGAATGCGGTCGGGCCCGCCATCACCACCGGCTGGCCGTCGCCCGGCCACTGGATGCGCAGGTCGCCCCCAGGCAGGCTGATGCGGGCATCGTGCTGCAGGCGGCCGCGCTGCATCAGGGTGACGGCGGCGGCACAGGCGCCACTGCCGCAGGCCAGGGTTTCGCCGACGCCACGCTCGAACACGCGCAGGCGCGCATGGTCCGGGCCCATCACCTGGGCAAAACCCACGTTCACCGAGCGCGGGAACGACGCGTGCTGTTGCAGCAGGGCACCGACGCGCTCGACCGGCGCCGCGTCGATCAGGCCCACTTCGATCACCGCATGCGGGTTACCCATCGACACCGCGGCGAACCGAACGCTCTCGCCCTGCAGCGGCAGCAGGTATTCCTCGCGCGGGTGGGCAAAACCCACCAGCGGCACGTTGGCCGGCTCGAATGCCGGCACGCCCATGGTCACCGCGAACTGGCCATCGCCCAGCACCTTCACTTCATGGCTGGCCAGCGGGCTGTCGATGACGAACGCATCGCCCTGCGCACTGCCCTCGCGCACCAGCCACGCGGCAATGCAGCGCGCGCCGTTGCCGCACTGCTCGGAGTTGGAACCGTCGGCATTCCAGATCCGGTACGAGGCCACCGAACCGTCCGCACGCGGCGCTTCGATGGTCAGGATCTGATCACAGCCCACGCCAGTATGGCGATCCGCCAGGCGCGCGGCCAGCTCGGGCGTGGGCGGCGCGGTGCCGTCACGCAGGTCGATCACTACGAAATCATTGCCCGCGCCATGCATCTTGCTGAAGCGCAGGGCGCTGGAACCGGCCTTACCCATTCCCGCCGCCCGCCTTCTTCGCGGGCGCGGGCGCCGGCGGGGTGGTCGGTGCGGCCGGGTCCGCGGTCGTGGCCGGAGTACCGCTGCCCTCGGTCTGCGCCGGGGTCGCCTCGGTGGCGGGTTCGGCAGCCGGCTCGACGGCTTCTTCCACCGGCACCGGCTTCTGCGGCAGTACCAGCGGGCCCTTGTTGCCGCAGGCGGCAAGGAACAGCAGCGAGGCCGCTGCCAGCGGAATCAGGATGACGTTTCGATGGGGGATCTTCATGCCCCGAGTATAGCCATTGGCGGCTGAGCGGTTGGTGCAGGGGAACGCGTTGCCGGCCAGCGGCCGGCACTACCGCTCCGGCGGCGGCAACGGCCGCGTCCACAGCCAGATCGCCACCACGGTCATGCTGCCGATCGAGAACCACTTCACCCAGGCGATCGGCACGCACCACAGCATGATGGCGGCACACACCGCCATGGTGATCGTGGCCATCCACTTGCCGTAGCGGCTGACCGCACCATGCGCCTGCCAGTTGGCGATGGCCGGGCCGAAGCGCGGATGCTGAATCAGCCACGTGTGCAGGCGTTCGGAACCGCGCGAGGCGGCCCAGGCCGAGATCAGGATGAATACGGTGGTCGGCAGCCCCGGCACGAAGATGCCGACGATGCCGGTTCCCAGGCTGACGTAGGCCAGCAGCCACCACGCCCAGCGGAAACGCACCACGCGCGGTGGCGTGGGGACGTCGCGGGGGGCGGAAGGATCAGGCGCGCTCATGGCCGAAGGATACCGGTTCAGGGTGCCAGGCAACGCCCGGCACCCCGTTGCGATCACGGCTGGACGATGCCCAGCTGCTGCAGCACGAACGCATACGACTCGGACAGCTCGCGGTAGCGCTGGAAGCGCCCCGACTTGCCACCGTGGCCGGCTTCCATGTTGGTGCGGAACAGGATCGGGTAATGGCCGGCGTTGTCGTCACGCAGCTTGGCCACCCACTTGGCCGGCTCCCAGTACTGCACCTGTGAGTCCCACAGGCCGGTACCGACGAACAGCGCCGGATAGGCTTGCTTCTTCACGTTGTCGTACGGCGAGTAGGACAGCATGTAGTCGTAGTACGGCTTCTGTTCCGGATTGCCCCACTCGTCGTACTCGTTGGTGGTCAGCGGGATGGTCGGGTCGAGCATGGTGGTGACCACGTCGACGAACGGCACCTGCGCCACCATCACCCGGTAATCCTGCGGCGCCTGGTTGGCCACCGCGCCCATCAGCAGGCCACCGGCGCTGCCACCGGAGGCGGCGACGCGATCCTTCGCCGCCCAGCCCTGCGCCACCAGGCCCCGGGTGACGTCGATGAAGTCGTTGAAGGTGTTCTGCTTGTGCAGCAGCTTGCCGTTCTCGTACCAGTCGCGGCCCATTTCCTGGCCACCGCGGATGTGGGCGATGGCATACACCACGCCACGATCGAGCAGGCTCACCGCGGTCTGGTTGAAGTACGGGTCCATCGACATGCCGTAGCTGCCATAGGCGTACTGGAACAACGCGCCCCTGCCGTCCTTCTGGTAGCCCTTGCGGTAGACCAGCGACACCGGCACCTTCACGCCATCGCGCGCGGTGATCCAGACGCGATCGGTTTCATACTTCGAGGCGTCATAGCCGATCACCGGCTGCACCTTCAGCTGGCGGCGCTCGCCGGTAGCGGTGTTCAGCTCGAACACGGTGGTCGGGGTGGTCATCGAGGTGTAGACGTAGCGCAGCCACGGCGTATCGGCCTCGGTGTTGTCGCCCAGGCCCATCGAATACGCCGGCTCGTCGGCCCTCACGTAATCGCTGCGGCCGTCCTTGAACAGCAGGCGGATGCGCTCCAGGCCTTCGGAACGTTCTGCGATGGCGGTGTAGCTGTCGAACAGCTCGAAGCCTTCGATGAACACCGCATCGTCATGCGCGATCCAATCCTTCCACTGCGCGCGCGAGGTGGCGTCGGTCGGCGCGGTGACCAGCTTGAAATTCTTCGCGCCATCGTTGGTGCGGATCACCCAGCGGCCGTCGTAGTGATCGGCGTCGTACTCGACGTCGCGCTGGCGTGGCGCCAGCACGGTGAAGGTGGTCGGGTCGCTGGCCGGCGCGTAGCGCTCTTCCGAGGACACGGTGCTGTGCACACCGATGGTGATGAAGCGATCGTCGCGGGTGCGGCCGATGCCCATGTAGAAGCTGTCGTCCTTCTCTTCGTAGACAACGCTGTCGGCGCTGGCCGGGGTGCCCAGCACGTGCTTCTTGACGCGCACGGTCAGCAGGGTTTCCGGATCGTTCTCGACGTACAGCACGGTGCGGTTGTCGTCGGCCCAGACCAGATCGCCGGAGCTGCCGGTGATCACGTCGGGCAGCACCTGGCCGGTGCGCAGGTCCTTGAAGCGGATCGTGTACTGGCGGCGGCCGACGTCATCGTCGGCCCAGGCCAGCAGCTGGTTGTCCTGGCTCACTTCCATCGAGCCGACGCTGAAGTAGCCCTTGCCGGCCGCCATCGCGTTGACGTCCAGCAGGATTTCCTCGGCCGCGTCCATGCCGCCCTTGCGGCGGGCGTGGATGGGATAGTCCTGGCCGGTCTCGTAGCGGCTGTAGTACCAGTAGCCGCGCTCGCGCGCCGGTACGCTGGAATCGTCCTGCTTGATGCGGCCGACGATCTCCTTGTACAGGGTGTCTTCCAGCGGCTTCAGCGGTGCCAGCAGCTGGTCGGCGTAGGCATTCTCGGCCTGCAGGTAGGCCAGCATGTCCTTGTTTTCGCGCTTGTCGTCGCGCAGCCAGTAATAGTCGTCGTTGCGGGTCGCGCCGAACGGCGCCTTGACCACGTGCGGATGCTTGGCGGCATCCGGCGGAACGGGCGGAGTGGCAGCGGTAGCGGTGGTGGTCATCAGGCTGGCAAGCAACAGGCAGAGGGTGGATTTCATGAGATAAGGCTCCAGGTGCGGTTACGCAATGGCGTCCATGGCACAGGTAGAGTCGAGCTTGCTCGACTGACCGCAACAGCAG